>DFGW01000081.1 GCA_002372465.1 Butyrivibrio sp. UBA3740 | reverse complement strand
AAAACGTCTCATTGCCACCCTCCGAAATATAAAAATAGAAACAATAACTTTATAATAAATTTATAAAAAATTTATTATATACCGTCAACTACTTATTGAAACACATTTTGAAAATCATGTCAACGAACATAATCAACAAAAAATCCCAACGGTATGATTGTGCCGTTGGGACTTTATATTATATTTTAATTATCGCGTTACAAGTCTCCCCATCCTGTCCGCGACACCAATCTTTATCTGCATTCCTGCGTTGAATTCAATGGCGTCCTCAAGGATTCCATCTGAGAAAACTATGCCTTTTTCGCTCATGTCCGAGGTAAGAACAAGGTTCTCTCTATCATTTATCTGCCCGTAAACAATCTCTGCCTGGGTAAAACGGCTTGGATAGGGCTCCCTGACCTGGAAGGTAAGACTCTTGCTACTCCAGTCATAATTTGGCTCCGGTATCCTTCCCAGGTTAAAGGCCCTTGCCATTCCGTTAAACTGCGCCATAACCGACTTGTGCCATCCGGTCATTCCAAAGCCTGTGGAAATGATAATTCCTGAAGAAGACTGATTCTCTATCCTGTCGCGGTAACTTATATGGTATCTTGCAGAAGAGTGATTTTCCACCCCCACAAAGAAATCATTAACTGCATAAAGGACCTGTCCATCCTTTGATTCCACCTTTCCCATGGTGACGTCTTTAGCTGCAAAAGCACCTTCGATGACACCTGGAAGAACCTTTTCCAGATCCCCTGCTTCAAAGGGGAGGAGTACCCCGTCCCATCTGTCAGGATCGGGGTTAACTCCTATAAGCGGCTGACCGTCAAGGTACTTCATGACATTGGCCACAAGACCATCCTGCCCTACAGCGATCACTATATCCTTCTCCCCGAATATCATGTTGGGGATGTACTCCCTGTCAATCTCCTGGAGTCTTGCCAGTGGGCGGATAAGGCTTCTGACCTTTTCAAGGACCTTGTTATAGACCATATCTTCCCTCTCATAGTCAGAAAAGTCCGCACCCAGATGCTCTATGTAAAATCTTGCCTGCTCTGCTGTGTTGTATCGCCGCTTAAGCTCTTCATATCTTGTGCGCCTCTTTATGAGAACCACCTTGTTCATTCCTCTGTCAGCCATATCCGCCTCCAAAACTATCTTTTAATCCTGCTTCTTTATCAGGTTTGCCCCGATTCCGTTTGCGATTGTCTGTAAAAGATCCGGTGTCATATTGAAGGTTCCGATCTTATCAGCATTCTCGCCTATGTTCATAAATGCCCTTGCCATAAGGGTTCCGGGATCCATCTGTGCCATTGCACATGCCTCAACCAGAGCCACGTTCAGATTGTTGTATGCCCTCACAATTCCTTCAACTGCGTAGGCCTCCTGGTCCGCTTTGATCTTAGCATTCTCCACTTCAAGAGCTGTATATTCTTTGTTCTTTTTCTCCAGTTCGATCTTTCCAAGCATCTCCTCATTGTCTATCTTCCTCCTCTTGGCTGCTGCCTTTTCCTTGAGCTCAAGCTCTTTTTCCTGCTTCTCATTGTTCATTGCAAGCTCAGCCTGAAGGGCCCTTAGCTTCATTGCCTGCTCTCTTTCCTGCTCATCCTTCTTCATATCAAGCTGGCAGGTCTGAACGTACTTTTTCATTTCCTGTTCTTTTTCTTCCTTCTCCCGTTCCTTCTCAGCCACCTTGATCTCTGTGTTTATCTCATTTTCCTTGATGACTCTCTCCTGCTGGATCGCTGCATTTCGCCTCATGTAGATGGCATCATCCTGCTCCTTTAAGATCTGCTCCCTTGCTGCTGCCTCCAGCGCCTTTCTGGTTTCGGCGTTTGGATTGATCCCAAGGATATTCACTCCGGTGATGCTCACTCCAAACTTTGCAATTGACTCATCCTGTGCAAGCTTATCAGTGATCACCCTTGCCATCTCATCTGCAAATCTGATGACGGTCCTTACATCCTTCTTGCTCACTTCCCTTATGATGATGGCCTTTATGATATTGTTGATCCTCTTTTCCAGAAGCACCATGTTCTTGAGGATCTTCTCCTCCATGGGCGCTGCCCTGTCAAAAGAAAAATCAAGCATATGGGTCGCTTTCTCATAGTCCGTCAGCATGTAGGTGGTAACACCCTGTACACAGACCCTCTGATAATCGCTGGTCACCAGATCGTCAAAGGCAAATGCTCCGTCAAAAGCAGTAGAAGGAGCCACCATGATATTGGTTGTCAGCTCGTTGTAGAAAAGTGATAGTCCCATTCCCTCCCTGACAGTCCTTCCGTTTTTTACTACCATTACATAATCGTTAGGGCTAAATTTTTTAAACTTCATAATCTGCTCCTCCTTATTTATGGGATTTATTAGTAGCTATTTGCTACCTTTATTATCTGATTATATATTAGTAGTAATTTACTACTTTGTCAATACCCAAAAATAAAAACCCCGGAAAACTTTTGAATAGTTGTTTTCCGAGGTTTATTTCATCTCTAAACAGTTTATTAACTTCCAATGTATCTGTACTCAGCAGAGAGCTTATTGCTGGTAGCAGATTTTATCTTCTCTCCGGTGGCTTCTATCCTTGGTGCCACCAGGGCTCTGAAATTCGTCTTATAAAGCTTTTTCCCAAGGACCAGTTCGTAAAGGGCCTGAAGGTCCGGCAGGGTAAAGGTTTCTCCCACCATATTAAAAGCAAGATCGGAGTTCTCAAAGAATGTCCTTAGCTTCAATATGGATTCAATGATTATCTCCACATGATCGAAGGCAAGCTTTACGCCCTTTCCCTTATCTGACGCCACAAGATTTTTGTAACTTATCCGGCCGTTCTTAAAGCTCTTTTCCTTTATGGGGTAGACAATCTCTGTGTCGGACTTATCACTGTACAGTCTTATCCGTTCCTCATCTATGCTAAGGTCAAACCACTCACCGCTTGTAGTGATCTTTGATACATCCCCAACAAGAGCCAGATAAGCGATACTCATGACCCAGGTTCTTGGGTCTCTTCCCGGCTTTGTGAAGGTGTAGATCTGATCAAGGTATATATCCTTAACTCCGGTCTCCTCCAAAAGCTTTCTTCCTGCTGCCTGATAAGCGCTTTCTCCCTTTTTGATAAATCCGCCCGGCAGTGCGTAGAAGCCAAGATATGGGTGCTCATCTCTTTTTATCAAAAGAGCTTTGAGCCTGCTAAAGCTCTCATCCACACCAAGCACCAGAATATCCGTGGTAACGGATGGCTTTTCATATATGGAGTCTGTATACTGTTCAAGAAATTCTTTTTCTGTAATCATGCTTTCATTGCTTCTTCAATGGCATAGGAGAGCTGATCGGGACATGAGGTTGGTTTAAAACCGCACTTGATTCCGCGGAGCTTATCTATAGCATCCTCTGCCTTCATACCCTCAACAAGCTTTGATATTCCCTGAAGGTTTCCGTTACAGCCGTTTGTAAACTTTACATTCCTTACAACTCCGTCAATAACGTCAAGATCGATCAGGGTTGAACAGGTTCCTTTGGTCTTATATGTCATTTGTTCATTTCCTCAATTATTATCTTCAATATGGTGTCTGTCGCACTCTGGAGGTTGGATCTGCACATTGCCTCCATGTACTTTTCTCTGGTGTTAAACAGCTCATAGATGGTCTCGCAGAGAATGTCCTCGTCAAGCTCATCGTTATCGATCACCATGGAAAAGCCCTGCTGCTCAAAGGATCTGGCATTCAGGACCTGATCTCCACGACTCGCCTTACCTGAAAGAGGGATAAGGATGTTGGGCTTTCTTAGGGCTAACAGCTCACAGATGGAATTTGCTCCCGCCCTTGATACAACAATATCAGCCATGGCGAAAAGATCCTTAAGCTCATTTTTAACGTACTCGAACTGTTTGTAGCCCGGTACCGAAAGCTTTAGGTTGTCCATCTTCTCTTTTCCGCAGATATGGACAATATTGAAATGTGGAAGAAGTCTAGGAAGTGCATAGCGGACAGTCTCATTAACCGACTGGGCTCCAAGGCTTCCGCCTATTACCATAAGAACCGGCTTGTCATCTGTAAACCCGCAGAATTTCTTTCCCACTTCTCTGGAACCCTTGCCCAGCTCGTCTCTTATGGGAGTTCCTGTGAGGACTGCCTTTTCAGCAGGAAGAAGTCTCATTGTCTCCGGGAAGTTACAGCAAATCTTCCTTGCACCGTTCATACTAAGCTTATTGGCAAGACCCGGTGTAAGATCTGATTCATGTACAATATATGGAATCTTCAAAGCACCGGCTGCTCTTACTACAGGAACGCTTACATATCCGCCCTTTGAAAAGACAATGTCAGGCTTTATCTTCTTAAGAAGAGTCCTTGCCTCGGAAAATCCCTTTAAGACCCTGAAGGGATCTGAGAAATTCTTGGGATCAAAGTATCTGCGAAGCTTACCTGTGGATATTCCAAAGTATGGAATGTTGTAATCCTCAATAAGCTTTTTCTCGATTCCGTTGTATGAGCCTATATAAAAAATCTCAAAGCCGGCTTTTTTAAGGGCTGGGATAAGGGCAATGTTAGGTGTAACATGTCCTGCACTTCCACCGCCTGTCAGTACGATTCTCTTAGTTGGTGCTTCACTCACTTTTATTTCCTTCTTCCAAGCTGTTAGCTTACTTTAATGATAAGTATATCATTTTTTGGTATTCGGGATAAAGCTCATTCTTCGATGATCTCGTAGGTCAGAAGATCCTGCTCCTCGTAGGGAACAATGTACTTGGACTGAACATCATCAGAAAATGCCTTAACTCCATCAATCACTTCTTCGTAGTTTCCCAAGGTCATCTCATATTCCCCTGATAGGATCTGGTCCAGCATAAGTCGATTGATCTCAGGAGAAAAATGAATAGAATCCATATAAAGATCCAGGTTACAGGCAACCTCAGGTTCATTCTGGAAACAGAATATCCTGACATTGTCATACTGCAAAAGAGCCTTTGTCATCTCTTTCTCGCAGTAGATGATTGCATCGGTCTCGCCTACCCTGTAGCTCATATCCCACCAGAGCATGGAATAGGGTGGATAAAAGAATATGAACTGCGTATCGGGGTGAGTCTCAACCTCTTTTGTTAAAATAGCTATGTTCGCCGTAAGGTTGTCTTTATAAACATCCTCCGGCATCATTTCCTTAACCTCACGGGGCCTGAAATACAGACCAAGAGCAAGCTCTGGGCCAAATTTCTTCCATTTTGCCCAGTTATAGGACAGGTTCTCATTATAGTCTCCAATAAGTGAACTTGCAACCTGATAAGGTATCTTCTCAAAAAGCACGTCCTTATTGAACAGATACCTGATGTCATTGAAGGGATTTTTGTCATACAGATACATGGGACAGCCTGTTATCTCATAGGTTGTATTGGGATCACCATAGAGTGATGAAGGATCAATGTTGTAAAAAACATACTTAAGATCATGCTCTTCGTAGGCCACATCCAGAAGATAACACAGATCCGCTGTTGCTCCGTAGGATCTTATAGCCTTTATGGCATTTACCCCGAAGGCGTCGTTATACCAGGAATTGTCGTTGTTCTCCATAACCGAAGAGCCCACAATAAGGCTGTCGTAGTCAAAGTTACGAAGAGTGCCCACACACTGGTATTCCTTGTCGTTAAGCACTGCCTTAAGTCCAAGCCAGGGCTTGTGATAGTGGTAGAAGGGATCGAATATTACTACGATACCTGCCACCAGCACAATAAGTGCCAGAACAAGAATAAAGAATCTCTTTATGAAATTGGCAGATGAATCTCTTTTGCTCATTAGTTACTCACAATCAGTATTGGAAATAGATAAAGGTACTCACATCCGAAAGAGATATGAAGGACCAGATAAATATAATGGCAAGTCCGATAACCTCGCGCCTTTTAAAGGTAGTCTCCTCCACAATCTCCTGGGTGTTCTTCCTGGTCATTATAAAACCAGAAACAATCAGAAGAATGATAAGTGTCGCCATATACACAAGGTTCTCTCCCCAGCTTATGCCCATCTGGGAAAAGAGCTGACGGAATATATAGTTCTCCGGAATCTGGAGCTGGGATGCAGTCCTATAAAGGAACCCGGGATAGGTCCAGAAAAAGAACTGTTTAAAAAACTGAGTCGCATAGGTCATATCCTGGGATCTGAAAAAGACCAGTGATACCATGAACATAAAGAAGGTCATGGCATTTCCCACAGCTCTTGGCACCATTAAAAGTGGCTTTTCTAAAAGAAGATACTTTTTTGGTTTTCCCAAAGCTTCTTTTCTTTCATCGCTTACACCAACTATTCCCAGGTCATCCCATACCACCAAAAGTCCCTGCATAAGTCCCCAGCAGATGTAGGTCCATCCGGCTCCGTGCCAGAGTCCGCTAAGAACAAATACAATAAGGACATTTATAACGGTACGAACCTTGCCCTTTCTGCTTCCACCAAAAGGAATATAGACATACTTGATGAAAAAGCGGGAAAGAGTCATGTGCCAGCGCTGCCATAGCTCTTTTGCCGTGGCTGCCTTGTAGGGCGAGTTGAAGTTCACAGGAAGCCTGTAGCCAAGCATCAGGCTGACTCCGCTTGCCATGTCACAGTACCCTGAAAAATCCAGATAAATCTGGAATGTATAGGCAAGCAGAACTGCTATTATGGTCAGGGTGTCCATGTAATAGGTGTAATGGAACCCGTAGTTTACAGAAAGTGCCAGAGTATCAGCCAGGATGACCTTCTTGCCAAGGCCGATGACAAAGCTCATAAGTCCCCTTGCGAAGGTATCGGAATTAAAGCGTCGAAGTGATCTGTCCCTGAACTGATCTATCATTTCCTTGTGGAAAGCTATTGGACCCTGTATAAGCTTTGGAAAATAAACCGTGTAGAGGCAATAGTCAAGGAATGAATAGTGGGGCGCTTCGCCCTTTGCCCTGTCTGCAATAAAAGAGATCTGTCCGAAGGTAAAGAAGCTTATTCCTATTGGCATCAATATCTCTTTTGCCGTAAGGGTCTTACCTGTCAAAAGGCTTAAGTTGTCCAGGAAAAATCCAAGATATTTAAGGTAAAACAAAAGACCAAGATTAAAAAGTACACCAATTACCCGGGCAGGCTTCCTTAAAGAATCCTTCCTCTCCATTAGAAAACTAAGTCCATAGTTAACGGCAATGCTGATAAGAAGAATAAGAAGGAATGAAGAACCGAAGCTGTAGTAGTAATACAGCGACATAAGTGTCAGGAATATATCTGCCAGGGTAAACTTTTTAGCCCTGTTTAAAATATGCCAGATGACAAGAAGCACTGGCATAAAGATCAAAATAAAGTTAAAGGAATTAAAACCCATTATCTGTCTCCACGATTAAAACTCACGAAGAGTATACCATACTTTGGATTATTAGGAAAAAAATGTTACTATATAAGTACCTTTTTGAGAAGAATGGAGGGTCTATGAGCCTTAAAAAATCATTTGTCAGGCTTACAACTGTCACAGCGCTTTTTGGTGGATTATATGCCTTTGGCGAATATGTTTATAAGATTTCTTCCGTGCCCCATACCCATACGGATGAGGACGATGCAAAGCAGGATATTGCCATAACCCAGGGGAGGAAATTTATAAGAAACCACCCGGACAGGGAGGATGTTTTTATAAACTCCGTTGATATGCTTACGCTTCACGCCAGCTTTATTCCTGCAAAAGAGCCTTCGGATAAATATGTTATCCTGATCCATGGTATCTGGGACAGTCATGAAGCCAACGGCATATATGCAAAGCACTACCTGGAAAAAGGATATAACTGCCTTCTTCCTGATCTGCGCGGCTTTGGCAAGAGCGAAGGCAAATACATAGGATACGGTCTTAACGACAGACTTGATATAAAGGAGTGGATTGACTGGGTAATCCAGAGAAACTCCGAAGCCTCGATCCTTCTTCATGGAATGTCCATGGGAGCAGCCACAACCCTAATGACCACAGGCGAATATCTTCCTGAAAACGTGAAGTGCGCTATTGCTGACAGCTCCTACACTACGCTTAGTGAAGAATTTGCCGGAACCTACAGGCTCTTTAAGGGCTCTGTCCTTCCTATCCCTCTTGCCATTGCGATTATGAGGATCATGATAAGGATAAAGTCCGGTTTTGATATCAATGATGTTAAGCCTATCGAAGCAGTTAAGAGATCCGTAACACCAACTCTTTTTATCCACGGAGATGATGATAAGTTTGTGGATCCTCACATGTGTTCAAGACTCTATGAAGCAGCAAGCTGTCCTAAGCACTACTGCATGATCCTTGGGGCAGAGCATATTCAGGGAGTTGTTACAGACCCTGAAACCTACTGGAATAAAGTGGACAGCTTCCTGGCAAAATATTTCCTATGACAAACTTAAACCTTCCCCGCTGCCTTGGCAGTAGGGAAGGTTTTATCTATGCTCATACCTTACATATTACCTTTTAATCTCTTTAGATTTTCGTCAGTTTCTTTGAGCATTTCCCTCAATGAAAGGTTTTCTTCATAGTTGAATTCACAGATTGAATACTGAAGATGGTTTATATATCTGTTGGCCTCTGTAAGAAGCTTGGCATTTTGTTCTGACATCTTTTCCCTGAGTGACTCTGCCTTTCCTTCTTCATCAGCTATGACAATGACTGCAAACTCATCGCCCCTGATCCTGCCATAGATGCTGTCCTTGAATACTTCCTCCAAGATCTTGGAAACCCTCTTAACAGCTCTGTCACCTTCCTCGTGACCAAACATATCGTTGATCCTCTTTAGGGATTCCATATGAATGTAGGCAACTACTGCATTTCTTCCCGGAGCAAAGTTATCTTTTAAAAGGTCATAGGCTTTAGCAAAGAATCCTCGCCTGTTAAGACCACCTGTCAAATAATCCTGATCTCCTATATGATCAAGAACTGAGTCATCTCTAGCAAGCTCTTCCTGAACCTCATAGAGTTCTTCTGTGGTTTTTTTAAGTTCTTTTTCCAGGTAGGAAAGCCTTGATACGCCGGTAACAAGACTTGTCACATTATCAAGGAAATTATCTACCAAAGCACCGGGGACAAATTCCGATACCATAAGTCCCAGCTGATATTCTCCCACAAACAGGTCACTTAAAAACAGCGTTGTTGCATCACCCTTTGCCAGATTTGAAATAATCTTATCTGTGGAAAGAACCATCTTGCCATCAGCAAAGTTTACTTCCTTTCCACCGATAACAGCACTCTTTACGCTGATGCTTGCAGGTTTTTCCCAGGGGTATTTAATGGTATTTCTTACCTTCTTGTCAAACAGCAATATCCCACTGTTTTTTATCCCGTCTTTAAGGGCATAGGAAGTAAATGTCTCATAAGCTTTTTCAGCATCATACTTCCTGCGAAAAAAGATCTCACTGAGTTCTGCAACTACTTTAAGTGCAGAAGCTTCCGAAATTTCTTCAAAGTTAAAGCTCTGTGGCTCTTCCAAAGAAGGAGAAACAATCTGATTCCTGGCATAAAAGACTGCATCACAAACTGCCTGATATCCCAGCTGTTCAAACTGATTCTTCTCAGTCTTAGGATTGTTTACACAGGTGTACCCTTCCTGTTCTGTCAGGGTCAGAAGAGGAGCCTTCTGAAATTTCTTTAAGAAGGCTTCCTTCTTTAGTATGGTTGTCTTTGAGGCGATGCGCTCTATATCAACAATGAGCACATCAAAATCCTCAGTATCAGCATAATCAAACAGCGCAGAGTACTGGTAGTCAAAGGGATTATCTAAGACACTGTTATCAGGTATAAGGTACTTACCAAGGATAATAAACAGATTAACATCTTTATCTTTGGCAGCCTTATTGGCTCCGATACAGATTCTTTTGACTTCCTTATCTTCCAGTTCTGTTACAAGCAGTCCGATGTTCATAGGCCCTCTTCTTTTCCGTTAAAGAAAATGGATCATTCTTCGGTAATTTCTTCAATATCGTCGATGTTGTCGATCTCTTTTTCGCCGTCGGAAATCTTTTCTCTTACCTTGGCAATCTTAGCTACAGTTACACCCTTATCAAGATTTATCATCTTAACACCGGATGTTACTCTTCCGTGAACAGAGATATCTGACATACGAAGCTGGATAATGATTCCGGCGTTGGTGATCATCATGATCTCATTGTCATCATTAACAGCCTTTACGCCTACTACGCTTCCTGTCTTCTCTGTTATCTTGTAGCACTTAACACCCTTTCCACCTCTGAACTGACTGTGGAACTCCTCAAGGGTTGTTCTCTTTCCGTAGCCGTTCTCGGAAACGATAAGAAGAGAATCTCCCTGAGAATCTATCTGCATTCCGACAATCTCATCTGTATCATCCAGCATCATTCCTCTTACACCGATGGATGATCTTCCGGTAGAACGCACATCAGACTCATCAAAGTGAATGCACATACCGTTCTTTGTAACAAGGAATATCTCAGATCCCTTCTTAACGGTCTTTACCTCAATAAGCTCATCGTCATCCCTAAGATTTATGGCTGCAAGTCCTGTCTTTCTTACATTTGAGAAATCGGTTATAGGGGTCTTCTTTACAGTACCTTTCTTGGTTACCATGAAAAGACTCTTTTCCTCATCCTCAAATCCTGTCACAGGGATCATAGCTGAAATCTTTTCTCCAGGTGCCAGCTGAAGGAGATTAACTATAGCCATTCCACGGGATGTCCTTGAAGCCTCAGGAATCTGATATGCCTTGAGTCTGTATACTCTTCCTGTATTTGTAAAGAACATTACGTAGTTGTGGGTTGTGGTCATAAGGATATCTTCCACGAAGTCATTATCGATGGTGGTGATTCCCTTTATGCCCTTTCCTCCACGATTCTGGGACTTAAAGTTATCAATAGACATTCTCTTGATGTATCCAAAATCTGTCATGGCGATAACTGTGTTTACATTCGGAATAAGGTCCTCTATTTCAATGTCGGAATCATCATGTCCTATCTGAGACTTTCTTTCATCACCGTATTTATCGGAAATCTCATTAATCTCAGTCTTGATAACTCCAAGAAGAACCTTTTTGTCTGCAAGTATTGCCTTCAGTTCTTCAATCCTCTTTAAGAGCTCTGCGTGCTCCTGTTCAAGCTTATCTCTCTCCAAGCCTGTCAGAGTACGAAGTCTCATATCTACAATAGC
>DFGW01000102.1 GCA_002372465.1 Butyrivibrio sp. UBA3740 | reverse complement strand
TTGTGCTTGGAGCTCTTTTTACATACAATAAAGGATGTGATGACTATGCGTACCATTATTTGTGGGGTGAATGGGGCAGGTTAAAGTACTTTGGGGAGAGTACTGTATGTTAAGACTTGAGAAGATAAATGGTAAAAATGTTTGGGATATATTGAAGCTTTCAGTTAATGAAGATCAGAGGGAATTTGTTGCTTCTAATGATGTTAGTATAATAGAGGCCTATACGACTATCACCAATAATGGCTACGCTTATCCTTTTGGTATTTATGATGACGATACTCTAGTGGGTTTCGTTATGATCGGATACGACAAAGATGACTATTGGGATGATGCGCCTAAGGTAGCAGATAAAAACTATAATTTATGGCGCCTGATGATAGACAAGGGATATCAGCAAAAGGGCTATGGTAGAAAAGCAATAGAACTTGCGCTTGAGTTCATTAAGACATTTCCATGTGGAAGAGCAGAATACTGCTGGTTATCGTATGAACCGGAGAATAAAGTGGCAAAAGCTCTTTATGAGTCTTTTGGATTTGTAGAAACCGGGGATATGGACGGAGAAGAATTGATTGCAGTTTTGAAACTATAGAGTTTTTGGGGGTGATAATACATGGCTTGCGTAGTTTTAAAGAAACTATCTGAACATATTTGGTATATGCCCTTTGAAGAGGAACGCGACAGGCCGAACCTGGGCTATGTTAAGGGCGATAAACTTAGTCTGGCGATTGATGCCGGTCACTCTTTCGCTGATCGGAATCCTGTCAAAACTGTCCGGTATCCTTGTAAAACATAAAATAGGTATCACGAATTTTTTTTATGTCTCATTTTGGCGTCAGTAAGACAAAATGCCAAAATGGGACATTTTATTTTTTTCCCGATTTCTTACACTTAAAGCATAGAAAAGAATCGGGGGTTTTTTATGAGATACGGACATTTCGATGAAGAGAACAATGAGTATGTGATAGAGAGAGTGGACCTTCCCACCTCCTGGACCAATTACCTGGGAGTAGAGGATATGTGCGCTGTGGTGAATCACACTGCAGGGGGATATCTGTTTTACAAGTCCCCGGAATACCACAGGATAACCAGGTTTCGTGGCAATGCTATTCCCATGGACAGGCCGGGAGATTACATCTACATAAGAGACAATGAGGATGGTGATTACTTCAGCATTTCCTGGCAGCCGGTGGGCAAGCCTTTGGACCAGGCAAAGTATACCACAAGGCACGGTATGAGTGTGACCACCTATGAGTGCAGTTACAAGGGGATCAGCGCCAGTGAAAAGCTGAGCATCCCAATCGGGGATGATGCTCTTATCTGGGATGTGCAGATCAGAAACGACAGCGATAAAAAGAGAGACTTAAGTGTCTTTTCCTATGCGGAGTTCTCCTTCCACCATGTGCCCATAGACAATCAGAATTTTCAGATGAGCCTTTACTGCGCGGGTTCTGAGTATCAGGACGGGACCATACTCCATGACCTTTTCTATGAAGAGGAAGGCTATCAGTATTTTACATCAAACTTTGAGCCTGACGGATTTGAGTGCCTGAGAGACTCATTTATCGGAACCTATAATACCGAGACCAACCCTGAAGCTGTTGAGAGAGGCTCTCTTTCAGGCTCCTTTGAAAAGGGCGGTAACCACTGCGCAAGCCTCCAGAAGAACATAACCCTTAACCCCGGTGAGACAGTACGTCTTATCTATTTCCTTGGAGAGGGAGGATATGATGAGGCCCGAGCCATCAAAGAAAAGTACAATGATCCGGCAAGGCTTGATGCGGCCTACGAGACCTTAAGGAAGTTCTGGCAGGATAAGCAGAAAAGATTTGCAGTTAAAAGTCCTGAGAAGGGCGTTGATACAATGATCAATACCTGGACCTTGTACCAGGCTGAGATAAATGTCATGTTCTCAAGGTTTGCCTCCTTCATTGAGGTGGGAGGACGTACGGGCCTTGGCTATCGCGACACGGCTCAGGATGCCATGACTGTTATTGCCACAAACCCTGAAGGCTGCAGGAAGAGGATTGTTGAGCTCTTAAGAGCGCTTACCGGAAGCGGCTATGGCATACATCTTTTTGAGCCACGCTGGTTCCTTCCTGAAGAGGAGAAAGAGAAAAAGAAAAAGCCCTTTAAGTCACCAACAGTCATTCCTGAACCCGAGGGTGCATCTAAGGTCCACGGTCTTGCGGATGCATGCTCCGATGATGCACTGTGGCTGGTTCCTTCCATTGTGGAGTACGTGAAGGAGACAGGAGATGTGGACTTCCTTAAGGAAGAGTACGGATATGCCGATGGCGGATCCGGCAGCGTCTATGACCACATGAAGAAGATAGTTCTTTTCTCACTTAGGGAAGTTGGAGAAAACGGAATCTGCAAGGGCCTTAGGGCAGACTGGAACGACTGCCTTAATCTTGGCGGCGGAGAGAGTGCTCTGGTTTCATTCCTTTTGTACCGCGCACTGGTCTGCCTTAAGGAGACTGCTGAATATACCGGCGATAGCTCTTTTGCAAAAGAACTGTCGGAGACAATAGAGAAGCTGTCAAAGGACCTCAACGAAATATTGTGGGATGGAGACTGGTTCCTTAGAGGCTTCACCGGCTCCGGAAGAAAGATCGGAACAAAGGAAAACGAAGAGGGACAGATTCACTTAGAGTCCAACGCCTGGGCTGTTTTGTCCGGCGCAGCGGATGAGGAGAAGGGCAAAAGAGCTTTGGATATGATCCATGAGCGACTGGCAACTCCTTACGGAATCATGCTAAATGCCCCGGTCTACACAAAGCCTGATGATGATGTGGGATTTGTCACCAGGGTTTATCCGGGACTTAAGGAAAACGGAAGTATCTTTTCACATCCCAATCCCTGGGTGTGGTCTGCGGAGTGCAGAATGGGAAACGGCGACAGGGCCTTTGAATATTATAAGAGCCTTTGCCCCTACTATCAGAATGACTCCATTGAAAAGCGCTGGGCGGAGCCATATTCCTACTGTCAATTCATCTCAGGAAAAGACCATACAACCTACGGAAGAGCGCATCATCCCTTCATGACAGGCAGCGGCGGCTGGGCATATTTCGCAGTTACCCATTATATACTGGGAGTTCAGCCGGGCTTTGATGAGCTTGTTATTGACCCGTGTCTGCCGTCGCAATGGGACGGATTTGAAGTAGACAGGGTGTTCCGGGGAACAACCTATCATATCAGCGTGAAAAACCCTGACCATGTCCAGAAGGGAGTAAAAGAGCTCTTCCTGGATGGACAGGAGGTTAAGAAGATACCTGCTTCTCTTGAGGGAGAGCATAAGGTAGAAGTGATAATGGGATAAAGGGGGAAAAACAGAAATGATAAAGTTTGGAACAGGCGGATGGAGAGCCATCATCGGCGATGGCTTTACCAAGGAAAACGTCCAGATCCTGGCTAAGGCCATGGCTGACAAGATGAAGGCTGAGGGCGTTGCGGACAAGGGCATCGTTATTGGATATGACAGAAGGTTCCTTTCCAAGGAGGCTATGCAGTGGGCAGGAGTCGTATTTGCAGCAAACGGCATTAAGGCGAGCCTTATCAATAAGTCCAGCCCTACGCCCCTTGTAATGTTCTATGTCATGAAGCATGAGCTTCCCTACGGAATGATGGTTACTGCAAGCCACAACCCGGCAATCTACAACGGCATCAAGCTCTTTACACTTGGCGGCAGAGACGCGGATGAGAACCAAACAAAGGACGTTGAGGACTACATCAGCAAGGTGACTCTTCCTGTGGAATCCATGGAATATGAGGATGCAAAGGCAGCAGGACTTATCATAGAGTTCTACCCCATCAACGAGTACATCGACAACATTTTGGAGAGAGTGAATGTTGAAGCCATAAAGGCAGCGTCTCTTAGAGTTGCTCTGGACCCCATGTATGGTGTCAGCGAGACTGCCATAAAGACAATCCTTCTCACGGCAAGGTGCGAGATGGAGACCATTCACGGAAGGCACGACACACTCTTTGGAGGTAAGCTTCCGGCACCCAATGAAGGAGCCATGAATCCCCTTAAGACCTGCGTCATTGACAACCGCTGCGACATCGGAATTGCCACAGACGGAGATGCCGACAGGATAGGTGTTGTGGACGACAGGGGAAGGTACCTTTCTCCCAATGACATTCTGGTGCTTCTGTACTACTATCTGGTGAAGTACAGAAACGAGAAGGGCCCGGTTGTCAGGAATCTCTGCACCACCCATATGCTGGACCGTATCGCAGAGAAGTTTGGGGAAAAGAGCTATGAAGTCCCTGTAGGCTTTAAGCACATCTCTGCCAAGATAACTGAGACCAACGCACTGATCGGCGGAGAGTCCTCAGGAGGTCTTACCGTAAGGGGCCACATCAACGGAAAAGACGGCGTCTATGCAGCAGCTCTTTTGGTGGAGATGCTGGCAGTGACCGGGAAAAAGATATCTGAGATGTTTGACGATATTCAGGAGGAGTTCGGCAGGTTTTACATGCTTGAAAACAACTACTCCTTCAGGGCAGAAAAAAAGGGGGAGTACCAGAAAATCCTTTTGGAAGACAAGGTGGTTCCCGCTTTTGAAACTGAGGTTGACAGGACTTCCTATATGGATGGCTGTAAGGTATACTTTAAAAATGGGGGATGGGTATGTGTGCGTTTTTCAGGCACAGAACCGCTCCTTAGGATCTTCTGCGAGATGCCTGATAAAGGCCTGGCAGAAAGAACCTGTGATGCTTACAAAAATCTGTTGGGGCTTGGGGACTGATGAATAAAAAGAATTCTCTTAAATGGCAAATGCTTCGTTTGCTGGCGCTGGGGTGGTTTGTACCTCTGGCTGCCATTGTGGTGGCTTTTCTTGTGGTGGTTTCCGGAAGGATTGACGACCAAAGCCAGCGCACAATAACAACATCAATGGAAAAGGCGGCGGATATCAGTATCCTCCGCCTTTTGGACTGCATTGATTCATCAAAGGATGCATCCTATCTTTCCTATATAGGTGATTACTGGAGTGAGTATCAGCAGGATGGAGACTCCGGGAAGCTCTATAACAACGTCACCAACTTTTTGTCCCAGCACTACAAGTATGATCCCAGCTTTGACATCACGGTGCTTATCTTTACCGATGAGCCCGGGAACCTTTATTACACCGGCAATACAACAGGAAGGGGAAGCGTATCCAGGTTCAGGTTCTTTAAAGACTCCGTGCAGGAAAAAGCTCTTTTGATATCACAGGACCTTGATACAAGGACTGAGTTCTTTGCCCTGGACGGTCATGTGTACATGATACGAAACCTGATAGGAAGAGGCTTTAAGAGGTATGCAGTTCTTATCATGGAGATAAATCCCGAGGAGGTTTTTGAGAGCTTAAAGAGCGTATGGGAGTACAGGGGAATGGAGGTCTTCTATAAGGGTGAGAAGCTCTATTCAGAGGGGGACTTTGGAAGCCTTCTTGGACTAGTTTCCTGCAAGCGAAAGAGCGTAGACGGCGAATTTGAGTTTTCTGTCAGCTACGACACAACTGCCGTTGGACTTGAGAAAAGATCCATCAACATAACCTTCTTTATACTGATAATATTTCTTTTGCCCATGATCCTTCTTGTGTTCTACTTCTTCAACAGAAGGATCAACAGGCCCATCACGAATCTTACCAAGGCATCAAAAGAGATTGCAGCCGGGGAGTACGGAACAACGGTGGATGAGCTTGATGGCCAGAGCGGCGAGATAGCAGACCTTACCAGGAACTTCAACAAGATGAGCAACAAGCTTGGGGAGCAGTTCAACAGGATATTCGTCGAGGAGATCGCCCTTAGGGATGCCAACATACATGCCCTGCAATCCCAGATCAATCCTCACTTTCTGAACAACACGCTGGAGATTATCAACTGGGAAGCCAGGATGAACGGACAGGAGAAGGTGTCCAGCATGATAGAGGCGCTGTCTGTAATGATGAGTGCCACAATGGACAGGAACAGGCAGTCGCTGATCGCGCTGTCGGAGGAGCTTGAGTATGTAAACGCCTACATATATATCATCAAGTGTCGCTACCAGGACAGGTTTGTCTACGAAGAACATATAGATAAAGCTCTTTTGCCTGTGAAGGTACCAAGGCTCATCATTCAGCCGGTAATCGAGAATGCCGTGGAGTACAGCTATTCCGAGGACGGCATAAGGAGAGTCCGGATGGAGATTGAGGGCGATAGCGACGGCGACAGGATCGACATGCGGATAAGGATCATTAATCCCGGCGTGCCAAGCGACGAGGATGTTGCCAAGATAAAAGAGCTGCTTCGGGATGACATGGATATAAGGCCCATGGAGGAGCGCTCCACCAGGATAGGAATCCGCAATGTGCAAAGGAGACTGAAGATCCTTTACGGAGCTGAAAGTGGCCTGACTATTGAGACGGATGGAAACGGAAATACAATCAGCACTATTTTTGTCAAAAATTGACAATTTCAGCAATCTGATTAAAGAGACAGCACTGCTATCCTAGAATTACAAAACACGAAATGTGATGCGCACGCTCAGTGCGCAGAAGGGAGAGAATGTATGAAACTTAAAAATCTGACAGCAGTGCTTATGACAGCTCTTATGAGCATCAGCATTATTGGATGCGGAAGCTCAGCACCACAGGCTGCTCCGGCAGAAACGGAAACACAGACAGAAGCACCGGCAGCTGAAGCTCCTGCAGCAGAGACACCTGCAGCTGAGGAGACAACAGAGGCAGCAGGCCCTGTAGAGATCACTGTAACCACCACATTTGCAGGTGAGGACAGCAACGCTCAGAACTACAAGAACGCAGTAGCAGCATGGGAAGCAGAAACCGGCAATACAGTAAGTGATACATCTGCAACCTCTGATGAGACCTTCAAGACAAGGATCATCACAGACTTCGAGACCGGCTCAGAGCCAGACGTTCTTTTCTTCTTCAACGGAGCAGACGCCAACGATTTTGTTAACGCCGGCAAGGTTGTTTCT
This sequence comes from Butyrivibrio sp. UBA3740, assembly GCA_002372465.1. GTDB lineage: Bacteria > Bacillota > Clostridia > Lachnospirales > Lachnospiraceae > Butyrivibrio. The sequence goes on along the minus strand of DFGW01000102.1, from coordinate 8,711 downwards.
ATCGATGATATCAGAGCAGAGTTCCCTGAGTTCGCTTCAAACATGAACGATGACCTCATCGCAGCATCACCTGCTGATGGAGTTAAGTATGCAGTTCCCGTAAACGGATACTGGGAAGCAATGTTCGTAAACACTAAGGTTTTAGAGGACGCAGGCGTAGCAATGCCCGGCGCAGATTATACATGGGATCAGTTCCTTGAGGACTGCCAGAAGATTAAGGATGCAGGCTATGCTCCTATCGCAGCAGCTCTTGGAAACATTCCTCACTACTGGTGGGAGTTTGCAATCTTCAATCAGCAGACACCTGCAAATCACCTGGACATCCCCGGCGCAGCTGATGATACTACAGGCGCTCAGTGGGTAGCAGGACTTGAGGATATCAAGACTCTCTATGAGAAAGGCTATTTCCCTGACAATACACTTTCAGCAACTGATGATGAGACCTTTGCAATGTTCACAGATGACAAGGCAGCATTCCTTCTTGATGGTTCATGGAAGGTTGGCGGCATTGTTGGTTCATGCCAGTCAGATCCTGAGGATCCTTCAACACTTGACGCTGATAAGCTCAGCCACTTTGATGTTACTTACTTCCCCGGAAAGGGCAATCGTAAGACAACAGACATGATCGGTGGCCTTTCAATGGGTTACTACATCACAACAAAGGCTTGGGAAGATCCCGACAAGAAGGCAGCAGCTGTAAGCTTTGTTGAGTATATGACCAGTGATGAAGTTGTTCCACAGTTTGCACAGCACACAGCATCAGCTCTTAAGAATGCACCTGCAGTAGATGAGAGCCAGTTCAATGCTCTTCAGGTAAAGGCTATGTCCATGATGAGTGGTGTTACATCCCTTACAGGCGCTGTACAGGATCTGTTCAACGGTGACTGCAGAGTATCAACCTTTGACGGAATGCCTGACATCGTAGTAGGCAACGTTTCTGCAGCAGATGCAGTTCAGGAAGGTATCGACGTTTATAAGGAAACCATCGAGTAAAAAGACATGTCTAACATATACAAGAGCAAAAAATACATATTTCTGTTTCTTGCACCGGCATTTCTCTTTATGATCGTCTACCTGTACTACCCGTTTTTTGTAAACATCTATGGGAGCTTCAGGCACATCAAAAATTTGGGAACCTACGGTACCAGATGGAATGATCCCTGGTTTGAGAACTATGTGAAACTGGTTCAGGACCCTGTGGTATGGACATCACTTAAGAACACATTTCTGATGATCATTGCCACAATAGTGGGACAGGTGGGAATAGCTCTTTTGCTGGCTATACTGGTAGATAATATCGGAAGAGGAACTCAGTTTTTCAGAACCGTGTATTTCTTTCCTATTGTAATCTCGGCAACTGCTCTGGGCCTTTTGTTCAATCTGATCTTCCTTTATGACAAAGGAATGCTGAATCAGTTTTTGGAGGCCCTTGGCAGAACTGAACTAATAGATTACAAAGGTGAGAAACTTGCCATAGTTACCATGATGATCCCTGTAGTATGGCAGTATGTAGGCTTCTACTTTGTCATACTACAGACAGGTCTCAATAACATCTCCCAGGAACTTTATGAGTCAGCACAAATCGATGGAGCCACAAGGTTCCAGAGAGTTCTGTACATATCTCTCCCCCTTCTTAGGAATGTGATATGTACATGTCTGACTCTGGGAGTTACCGGGGCACTGAAGGTATTTGATCTGCCGTGGACCATGTTTCCAAAGGGTATGCCTCTTAAAAAGACATTCCTCACCGGAACCTACATGTATTACCAGACCATGGAGGCCAAGAACGTGGACTATGGAGCTACGCTGGCAGTACTGATCGTTGTGCTGGGCGTTGTACTTTCAAGACTCACAAGGCGCGTGTTCAAAGAAAGCGAGGACTTCTGATATGAAGAGAAATAAACTCAGTCTCGCAGTTCTTTACGTGATCCTTGGCGCATGGGCACTGACCACCATCTACCCTCTGTTCTGGGTTTTGGAGAACTCCTTCAAGGCCAAGGACAAGATACTTAAGCAGTCCTTTGCACTGCCTTTGGGAGATCTCTTTACCCTGGCCAACTACAGAAGAGCCTTTGAGAGACTTGATATCGGTCATGCATACTTAAACAGCATATTCATCTCCGGATGTGTAACGGTGGGAGTAATGATACTGGCAGGACTGGCGTCATTTGCTCTTGTAAGATTTGATTTTAAAGCCAAAAAACTATGCCACACCCTGGTGATCGCGGCCATGATGTTCCCTGTCTTTTCAATCATCATCCCTGTGTACACCATGGAATCAAGCTGGCATATCACCAATACCTCCAGCTGGATACTTAACATGATCTCCGTTATCCTGCCCCAGATTGCAGGAAACATGAGCTTTGCTATAATAGTCCTGATGGGATATGTTATGTCTCTTCCGCTGGAACTCGAGGAAGCAGCTCATCTTGAAGGCTGTTCAATACCGCAGATCTTCTTTAAGATTGTTGTTCCACTTGGAAAACCGTCTTTTGTGACTGTTGCGATATTCTCGTTTTTGTGGAGTTACAATGATCTGTTCACCCAGATGTTCTTCCTTAGAAGACCTGAGATGCAGGCCATTACAAGGCTTCTTAACGAGCTGACCTCCAAGGAGGGAACCAACTACGGTCTTATGGCAGCAGCTGTTACACTGGTAATCATTCCTGTAATAATAGTGTATATTTTCCTTCAAAAATATATAATTAAGGGGATGACTGCAGGCGCTGTAAAGGGATGAGTATGTATAAGGTACTTATTGTTGACGATGAGCCCGTGATTGCAGAAGGGCTTAAGAAAATAGTTGATTGGGAGAAGTATAACTGTGTTGTGGCAGGGACAGCCTCCTCGGGAAAAGAGGGACTGGACATGGTGGAGAAGTGTCAGCCGGACATTGTCTTTACTGACATCAGGATGCCCGGAATGGACGGACTTACCATGATCGCAGCCCTGCGCTCCCAGCACAGGAATCTTCAGGTTATAATACTTACAGGGTACAGGGATTTTGACTATGCAAGAGAGGCTCTGAATCTGGGGGTTTTCAGATATCTGGTGAAGCCTTCCAAGATGAAGGAGCTGGATGAGGCCATGGAGAGCCTTTCTGAGAGACTTTCCAATGTGGCCAAGGAGCCCCAGGAAAGCCCTGAGGACGATAACACCAGTGCCAACAATTTCATCGTCAAGCAGGCAATAAGCTATATGGAGCAGCACTACAGGGAAAAGCTCTCCCTGACGGATGTGGCTGAGAAGGTATATGTCAGTCACTGGCATCTTAGTAAGCTCCTTAACAGTACCGGAAAGAGCTTTTCTGATGTCCTCAACGAGATCAGGATCGAGAATGCAAAAGAGCTGATGGAGGACTCCTCACTTCACATAGCTGATATCTCTGACAAGGTGGGATTTGCTGATACAGCGCACTTCTCCAGGGTTTTCAAAAAGTATACAGGCATGAGTGCCAATGAATACAGAAACAGATTTCTGAGGTGAAAGCTATTATGAGGATTACAGGAGCACTCGTTTTTGGAGAGGACAACAGGTTTTACGAAAAAGATATTAATATAAAGGACGGAATTATCACATCCGAGGCATCAGATGATCAACAGGTCATAGATGCCTCGGATTGTTATGCTATTCCGGGACTTATCGATATTCACTTCCACGGAGCAGTGGGACATGACGTCTGCGACGGGACTATGGAAGCCTTTGAGAAGATAGCGCTCTATGAGGCGAAAAGAGGTATCACAGCCATCTGCCCTGCAACCCTGACTCTTCCCGTGGATCATCTGAAAAAGGTTTTGTCCCTTGGAGCGGAATATTCAAAAAAGTCCCATGAAGGAGCTGCGGACCTGGTGGGCTTTAACATGGAAGGCCCCTTTATCAGCAGACAGAAGAAAGGCGCACAGAACCCTGAGTATATAAGGCAGTGCAGCCCTGAGCTCATTGATGAGTTTTTGGAGGCATCAAAAGGTCTTTTGAAAATATCAGGGCTTGCCCCTGAAGAAAACCCCGGATACCGGGAATACATTGAAATGGTTAAGGATAGGGTGAAGGTGTCCCTTGCCCACACCGGCGCAGACTATGGGGTGGCTATGAAGGCCTTTGAGGCCGGAGCATCCCATGCCGTGCATCTGTACAATGCCATGACTGGAATGAGTCACAGGGAGCCGGGAGTTGTGGGAGCGGTCTATGACAGCAAGCACGTCAACGCGGAGCTTATCTGCGACGGTATTCATGTGCATCCTGCTGTAGTTCGCGCAACCTTTGATATGATGGGGGACAGGATAGTCCTGATAAGTGACAGCCTGCGCTGTACCGGAATGCCTGACGGCAGTTACCAACTGGGCGGCCTTGACATAAAGAAGACCGGTAAGGAGTGCAGACTCACAGAAGGAGGGGCGATAGCCGGATCTGTGACGGATCTTACAGAGTGCCTAAGGACCGTGGTAATGGACATGGGAGTTCCCCTGGAGCTGGCAGTGGCTGCAGCCACCATAAATCCTGCCAGATGCATCGGGGTGGAGGACAGATACGGTCTGATAAAGCCCGGATTGGCGGCGAATATTCTTTTGCTAAAGAAATCTGACCTGACTTTAAAGGCAGTTTACTTAAAAGGGGCGCTTATATAGCGCCTTCTTTTTGCATTTGGCGACAAAAAAGTGCAAAAGTACGACAAGATTTCTCTTTGAAATAATGTTGCATGATATATTATAGTAAAGTAAAAGGAAATTTCAGGGGGCTTGTAATGGCTGGTCATAAGTATGATGAAATGGGCCTTTTGGTCGTACAGGAAAATTACTGCTGTGAACATTTTGAACCCGACGACGGTGCTCTTGTTCCCATGAGGGAATGCTGGTGCTGTAAGTGGTCAAATTTCAGAGCAGATAGCAAGGGTGGAACCTGTGATAGCTATAGTGTCTGCAATTATGTTGGAAATGCAAAAGAAGCAGTAAACCGATAGGGGTAGACGTTATGGGACTGGAGACAAAAACAACTATTCAAGTTAATATGTTTGGTGGGCTTGCGATTACCTATGAGGGGAAGAACATATCTATCGGCAAGAACAAGACTGCAAAATACATTCAGCTTCTTGAAATGGTCTGGCTCAGCGGAGACGCAGGAATACAGAAGGATCAGCTGACCAATATTCTTTATGACAGAGAAGAGCAGTCCAATCTCAGCAACAGTTTCAACAACCTTATCTATCAGATGCACAAGCAGCTGAAGAAGTCAGGATTACCGGATCATGATTACATCGTCAACAAGGACGGAGTTTTCTTTACAGATGATCAGGTTATCATAGAATCGGATGTACTGAGATTTACGGATAACATAGAAAAGGCGAGAAAGGCCGAGGACGAGGCAGAGAGCATTAAGTTTTACAAGGCAGCCTTTGAAGAGTATCGCGCAGAGATTCTCCCGGAGCTGGTTACCTCCGAGTGGCTCATTATAAGGAGTGTCAAGCTTCAGAAGATGTATTCAGAGTGTGTAATAGCCCTGGGCACATACTACGAGAAGAGAAACGATTATGATGCCATGTACCATGTGTACAAGAAAGCAGCAGAACTCTACCCCGATGATGAGTGGCAGATCGGCGAGATCAATGCTCTTATCGGTATGGAAGCCTACAAGGATGCCTATGCAGTATATGATGAGACAGTAAGGTATTACACCGATGAGCTTGGAGTTACACCAAGTAATGACCTTCTTGAGTGTTACGACAAGATGAGCCGTCAGATCACCAACACCCCCGGCAAGATCCTTCAGATCAGGGATGGTATCCTGGAGCAGCGTGAAGCTGTAGCAGGAGCAGATGATCACGGTGCATATGACTGCTCCTTCCCGAGCTTTATCGATGCTTATCATATCTTAAGCCGCAACATGGAGAGAAGCGGACAGTCGGTTTACATGATGCTTCTTAACATTGTGGACTATGAAGGAAAAAGAATTACTAACGCCGCCAAGCTTGAGACTAGAGCCAAGCTCCTTCAGGAGGCGATTTCCCTGACCCTCAGGCAGGGAGATACATATTGTAAGTACTCGGCATCCCAGTTCCTTCTTCTACTGGTAGGGACCAACAAGGAGAGCTGTAAAACTGTTTACAGAAGAGTTCTCAATAAGTTCAAGCTCCTTGCCGGACCGAGAACCGAACTGGAATACAGCGTAGTTTCACTGGCTGACCTTCCGAACAGACTTGCTGAAGCAGAATAACAGACAGATAGTCTGATTATTATAGGGGAATGTGATTTTTTTATGAGGTGAAAAATCCGCATGGCATACGTGCTGTGCGGTTTTTTCATGTGTATGAAGGTTAGCAATCATAAAATGCAAAAATTTTGTTCACATCACAAAAACTTAATATTCTGTTCACAAAGGTTTATGGGAAAAGAGGTATAATATTACCGAGGAAATGCAGAAAGGAAGTGAGTTTATGGCAGTAGAGCACCAGGACTACAGTGGCATGAACTTTACCCCCATCCCAGGCGGAGCAAGTGGTATTTACAATCCGGAAGAGATAACACAGTCAGACGTTGAGAAGCTCCTCAAGAAAAATAATCAGCTTGAAGACTTTCGGCATCTTATGATGAAATACGATTGTGCTTTATCTGAGGTCAGGACCAAACTTGATGTTCTCAACAAGGAACTGGCTCTTAGTAATAAGAGAAATCCTATTGAAGTCATCAAGATGAGAATAAAGACTCCGACAAGTATCTACAATAAGCTAGGCAGTAGGGGTGTGGATTTTACACTGAGCAACATCAATGAGAACCTCTCAGACGTTGCAGGTATCAGAGTTATATGTTCCTTTGTGGATGACATTTATATGCTGGCTGATTGCCTTGCCAAGCAGGATGATATCAAGGTTCTACAGAAGAAGGATTACATCAGTAAACCTAAGGACAGCGGCTACAGAAGCCTTCATCTTATAATAGAGATTCCTATTTTCCTTACAACTGAGAAGGAATACATGAAGGTCGAAGTTCAGTTCAGGACCATAGCAATGGATTTCTGGGCAAGTCTTGAGCACAAGATGAAATACAAAAAAGATATCTATAATGCCGAAGTTATCACTGAGGATTTGAAGTTCAGTGCAGACCTCATCAATCAGATCGACATGCGAATGCAGCAGATCAGAGAGAAGATTGATGCGTCAGATGAATGATCCGGAAGCAAAAAGGATGTATCCCGATTGGGGGTACATCCTTTCTTTATGTGCGCCTGGTGGCGTAAGTAACTTAGCTGATTGCTGTCCATCGACCGCTTGCTCCGCAGGGGAGGATGAGACCGTTACTCTTTACAGGAAGTCCGATCTCTTCAGCCTCTACCTTGCCCTTGTGGATAGGATCAAGAACCGTGTGAAGCATGTAGGTAAGTACTGCAGGCTGAAGACCTGTTGTGTAAGAATTAATCAGGAAGAAAAGAGGTGCATCCGACAGAACCTGTGCTGTGAGCTTGATAAAGGGAAAGACGCTGTCTTCGATCTTCCAGATCTCACCTTTTGGTCCTCTTCCGTATGAGGGAGGATCCATTATGATTCCGTCGTACTTATTGCCTCTTCTGATTTCTCTTTCAACGAACTTTACACAGTCGTCCACAAGATACCTTATGGGGGCTTCCGATAACCCTGAAGAAGCCGCATTTTCTTTTGCCCAGGAAACCATACCCTTGGAGGCGTCAACGTGTGTGACGCTGGCGCCGGCTTTGGCAGCAGAGACTGTAGCCCCACCTGTGTAGGCGAAAAGGTTCAGAACTTTAACCGGTCGATTTGCTTCCTTTATTATAGAAGAAAACCAATCCCAGTTGGTGGCTTGTTCCGGGAAAAGACCTGTGTGCTTAAAGGAAAAAGGCTTTAGATTAAAGGTCAGATCCCTGTAGCCTATGGACCACTCCTCAGGGAGCTTGTTGAACTCCCACTCGCCGCCACCTTTGTTGCTGCGGTGATAGTGACCGTTCCATTTCTTCCAGCCGAAATGGTTCTTGTCTGTGTTCCATATTACCTGGGGGTCCGGGCGAACCAGGAAGTAGTCTCCCCAGCGTTCGAGCTTCTCTCCGGATGATGTATCTATTACTTCATAGTCTTTCCAATTGTCTGCAATCCACATAGTTAATCCTCTTATATATAGTAATTTAATAATAGTTTACAGGAATTAAATGGTTATAACCATAGTAATATGTTAATATCAAAAAGGTTTTTTGGTAAAAATGCACCACGTATTGTAATATATTGACGGCATATTGGTAACAGAAAACAGAAAAAGATTAAAATACATCAAGAAAAACAGCTGTAAAACGCTGATTTTGGGATTAAACTGATTAATTTTCAAAAAGTTGTTGCAAATGCACAAAATATGTTTTATACTAACAAACGCTGTGACATGATAGCTATGAAGCGTGAGGTTGCTGCTTTATCCAGTTAAGCAGGTTTTCCGTGGAGCGAATGTCTAGAGGCCGGAACAATGGCCAACCAAACTGACGACAAGTCACTGTACAGTAAATTGAAGTCTGCCGACTAACCCTAGGCAGAAACGACGTGTAGAAGAGTTCAAGAGCCTTACTTTGTGTTAAGGGTCAGGACACACACGGGAGAGTGTACAGTCACCGCTGGTCGGAATGCCAAGAGCATAACGAATAGGAGGCGACTTTTTTTATGGCAAGTCAGCAGGTAATGAGAATCATGTTGAAAGCGTATGATCATCAGCTGGTAGATCAGAGCG
>DFGW01000152.1 GCA_002372465.1 Butyrivibrio sp. UBA3740 | reverse complement strand
GAAGCTTGGTCATGACCTTATGAGCATTGATGAGCTTTCCGTAATGGATGGCTCAAAATGTATTGTGCAGGTAAGGGGCGTAAGACCTTTCCTGTCAGACAAATATGATCTTACGCAGCATCCGAACTACAAGTACACAGCGGATGCAGATAAAAAGAACTGGTTTGATGTGGAGAAGTTCCTTAGTCACAGAGTAGTTCTTAAACCTGATGATGAATATGAAGTCATCGAGGTAACTGATGAGGACTAAGATCCATTGCTATGTCGATAAAGGGCATGGCTCTAAAGGTCTTTTCCTATAAAAGCCTTTAAACAGGCAGGTGTGGCCACACGCAGGAAATCAGTCGACGGATTTTCTGCAGCAACTATCAACCGGCACTCAAAAAGGAGAGTGTCGCTAACCAACAAAAAATATTGGAAGGAGGATGCCAGAAACGCAGTAATATAAAGCTATGCTGCGTTTTTGGTTTTCAAAATCATGGCATTTTTTCAGAGTTCAATCACAACATTGCAGACAATCGTAATTGCCCTTGGCGCAGGCCTTGGAGTATGGGGCGGTATTAACCTTCTTGAAGGTTATGGAAATGACAATCCCGGGGCTAAGTCACAGGGAATGAAGCAGCTGATGGCTGGTGGCGGTGTTGCTCTTATCGGAACAACAGTAGTTCCTCTTCTTGCAGGACTTCTTTGATTTAGATCCTGCAGGATGATTACAACTGAATATTGGAAAGTAACTTTTGTGGACTGGTCATATGGGAAATCCCATAGCCAGTCCTTTTTTGATTCAACAAATAACTAAAAGTCCAGCGGTAAGCTAGCAGAAGAAACAGGAGGGATATTTTGGAAAGAGTATGGCAGGAACTGGAAGAACATCTCAAAGAGTACATAATCCCTTCCCTTATGACGCTGTTCCAGACCATGTTTGGATATGTGAATGATGAAGTCAGTGGTATTGCTTCTGATGTTGCAATGACACCATCGGCTTTTTCGCCATCGGTCTTTGGCATGGTAAGGAATGTTTCAGAAAATGTGATAATGCCGATTGCGGGCATAATACTGACGTTTGTTGCGTGTTATGAGCTGATACAGCTTATCATCAGTTACAACAATCTGGCGAACTTCGAGACATGGTTTATCTTCAAGTGGATATTCAAGACAGCAATTGCGGTAGAGATCATCACGCATACCTTTGATTTTGCAATGGCTGTATTTGATGTGGCTAATCATGTGATATCAAGCGCGGGTGGAGTCATAGCTGCTTCCACAGCAATAGATTCCTCTGCACTTTCATCACTGCAGTCCACGCTTGAAGCCATGAATATTTTTGAACTTTTCGGACTGTATTTTCAGGTATCCATCATCTTCATAACAACCCTTATATTATCCAAGATAATATTTGTGATCATTTATGTGAGGATGATAGAGATCTATATGTACGTTTCCATGGCTCCAATCCCATTTGCAACATTCGGTAACAGGGAGCAGAGTGCTATGGGAATGAACTACGTGAAGAGTCTATTTGCCCTTGGTTTCCAGGGATTTTTAATCATGATTTGTGTAGGCATCTATGCGGTGCTCATACAGTCCATAGCATTTACAGGAGATATAGTCGGATCCCTCTGGGGAGTTGTGGGCTATACGCTTCTGCTTGCATTGTCCCTATTTAAGACAAGCACAGTTGCAAAGTCGGTATTACAGTGTATTTAAGGGAAAGGAGTAACAGATATGGCAGCTTCGTACATAAGCGTGCCAAGAGACTTAACGAAGGTCAAAAGCAAGGTGTTCTTGAATCTGACCAAAAGACAGCTCATATGTTTTACAGTGGCGGCACTCATAGGAGTACCGTCATTTTTTCTTATAAAGAGCGTGGCTGCGGTCAATGTGGCAGTGATGGGAATGATGGTGCTTATGATGCCCATATTCTTTTTTGCCATGTATGAAAAGAACGGAAGGCCTTTGGAAGTTTATCTTGGCCATTTTATACAGGCCGTTTTTATAAGGCCCAAAAAACGTCCGTACAAAACGGATAACTATTATGCAGCACTGGAGAGATGTGCTGCTACGCAGAAGGAGGTGGAGAAAATTGTTCGTGCTTCCATGGAAGAAAAAAGATAATTCCAGGGAATTTAAAATGCCCGAAGGATTATCACGAAAACAGCAGGAAGAAGTAAAAGTAATCATAAAAAATGCAAGGAAGGACGATGGGACTCCAAGATCAGCCCAGCAGACACTTCCTTTTGAAAGAATGTTCCCGGATGGTATCTGCAGAGTAGGAGGGGATTTCTACACAAAGACGATACAGTTCCAGGACATCAATTACCAGCTTGCACAGCAGGAGGATAAAACGGAGATATTTGAGGAATGGTGTGGATTCCTGAACTTCTTTGACAGTTCGGTTCAGTTCCAGCTTTCATTCATGAACTTCGCAACAGAGATAGGGGATTTTGAGAAAAAGATAGCAATTCCCCATCAGGAAGACGGGTTCAACGATGTAAGGGATGAGTATTCCGGAATACTCTTAAAGAACATGCAAGCAGGTAATAACGGACTTACAAAAGTAAAGTATATTACCTTCGGTATCCATGCGGATTCAATGAAGTCCGCTAAACCAAGGCTGATCCATATTGAAATGGATATCCTTAATAATTTCAAACGTCTGGGAGTAATAGCTGAGACTCTTAACGGAGTACAGCGACTTGAACTCATGCACAGACAGACACACATGGGAGATAATGCAAAGTTCCATTTTGACTGGAAGTATCTTGTGAACAGCGGTCTTTCAGTAAAAGACTTTGTGGCTCCTAGCTCATTTGAATTTCCTAATGGAAGATATTTTAAGATGGGAGATACATGGTGCGCTATGAGCTTTCTTTCAATTGATGCTTCAGATGTCAGTGACAGGATGCTTGCAGATTTCCTTGGAATGGAATCCAGTCAGATTGTCACAATGCATCTTAAGTCAGTAGACCAGAACGAGGCTATAAAGACAGTAAAGCACACGATTACCGAGCTTGACAGAAGCAAGATTGAGGAACAGAAAAAGGCAGTAAGAGCTGGATATGATATGGAGATCATACCAAGTGATCTTGCGACTTATGGCAAGGATGCAAAGGCACTTCTTAAGGAATTGCAGTCTCAGAATGAGAGAATGTTCCTTCTGACTTTCCTTATCATGAACACAGGAAAGACAAAGGAAGAGCTGGATAACAACATATTCCAGGCTTCATCCATAGCACAGAAGCATTCATGCAATTTGATAAGACTTGATTTTCAGCAGGAGCAGGGCTTTGTAAGCACACTTCCTCTTGCATATAACGAAGTTGATATTCAGCGTGGTATGACAACTTCAAGCACAGCTATTTTCGTGCCTTTCACGACACAGGAGCTTTTCCAGGATCACAGGGGCGCTCTGTATTATGGACTTAATGCACTTTCAAACAACCTTATCATGGTTGACAGAAAGATGCTTAAGAATCCTAACGGACTTATCCTTGGTACACCTGGTTCCGGAAAGTCTTTTGCTGCAAAGAGGGAGATTGTAAATTCCTTCCTGGTAACAGACGATGACATCATCATTTCGGATCCTGAGCAGGAGTACAAAGCTCTGGTGGATTACCTTGGCGGTCAGGTAATAAGGATCAGTCCTACATCCACGCAGTATGTAAATCCAATGGATATCAACATGAACTATTCTGATGATGATAACCCGGTCATGCTGAAGGTTGATTTCATCCTTTCACTCATGGAGCTTATCATGGGTTCAAGGGATGGTCTGCAGCCTACAGAAAGAACAGTCATCGACAGATGCACAAGAGCGGTCTACAGGAAATATCTTGAAAATCCTGTGCCTGAGAATATTCCGATATTGGAAGACCTTTACAATGAGCTTTTAAAACAGGATGAGCCTGAAGCCAAGTATGTTGCAACTGCTCTTGAAATCTATGTAAGTGGTTCGCTCAGCGTGTTCAACCACAGAACAAACGTAGACATCAATAGCAGACTCGTATGCTACGACATCAAGGATCTTGGTAAGCAACTTAAGAAGATAGGTATGCTTATCATCCAGGATCAGGTATGGGGCAGGGTTTCAGCCAACAGAGAAATGGGAAAATCCACAAGGTACATCATGGATGAGATGCACCTGTTACTTCGTGAGGAACAGACTGCAGCCTACACAGTGGAAATTTGGAAGAGGTTCCGTAAGTGGGGAGGCATCCCGACAGGCGTTACACAGAACGTCAAAGACTTTCTTGCAAGTGCTGAAGTTTCCAACATTTTTGAAAACTCAGACTTTATTATCATGCTTAATCAGGCTATTGGTGACAGACAGCTTCTTGCCAAGCAGCTGAATATAAGTCCGCATCAGCTTTCGTATGTAACACATTCGGGAGAAGGTGAAGGACTTATTTTTTATGGAAATGTCATTCTGCCGTTTATAGATAGGTTCCCTAAGGACACCAAGATCTATAAGGCGATTTCCACCAAGTTCTCAGAATCCACTGAGGATAAAGCTGCATAAACAGACAGGAGATGAGTTATGGAAGAAGGATTATACACAAGGAATCCTCCGGGTGAGGAGGATTCTACATCTCCGGAGGATAAAGCTCCGAGAGTGCATGGAAACAAATTAAAGAATAAGGATTCTGCTAGAAGATATTACGAACAGAAGCTCCGTACCGGTAAAGCTGATAACAGCATGACACCTGAGGAGAAACAGCACAGGGACAAGATAAAAAAGCAGACGCAGAAGAAGGCGGCAGAGGTCGAAAAGACAAGGAAAGCAGAGGAAGCAAAGAAGAAGGACCGAAATGTGAGTAAAAGTTCGGGAAATCTTTCGGATGCAGCTTCGAAAACCGCAGCTAGAGTCGGAGTTATGTCAGATGTTGTGAACTCCACGGATGACGGCAAGGGAGAGAGTGCTGTTGCTGAAGAAGTTTTTGATATCGGCGGATATGTTGCCAGTGGTGCAGTCAGCCATGTTACGTCGAAAGTCAAAAGTGGCAAATACAGTAAGAAAGTACATGGAAAGAGAGAGCTTTCTGGTGGAAACACGGATGCTGCCAAGGAAAGAGCCAGAAAAGAACTTCAGAGAAAAATGATACAGAAGCAGGCCAAGGCTGCAGAAGGCGGAGCCAAGTTTGGTGAAAAGGTAGGAGAAAAGGCCAGTGATGTAGTAAGTGCAATCGGTGAGTGGATGAAGAACTTTGCCGAAGAGCATCCCGTGATCAGTATAATCGTGGTTCTGATACTTCTTGTAGTACTTGTATGCGCTGGATTTCTTAATTCCTGTGCAGCAATCGGATCCGGAGTAGGCGATGTGACCATAGTAACCTCTTATACTGCAAAGGATGAGGATATCCTTGCGGTAGAAGATGATTACAAGGAACTGGAAGATGGGCTTCAGGACGAGATAGAAGAGATTGATACGGATGGATATGACGAAGTTAATTACTATCTTGATGAAGTAGGGCATAATCCATATCAGCTTGCAGCGATACTTACTGTGATTTTTGAGGCTTATACAAGGGATGAGGTTCAGGCTAAACTACAGGAAATCTTTGAACTACAGTATGAGATCACTACGGAAGAAGTTGTTGAGACCAGGGAAAGAGAGGTCGAAGACGTAAGGTGGGTTGAAGATGATTCCTACGAAGATGGCGGCTATTGGGAAGAGTATACCTATACCGAAGAATATGAATACTACATCCTGAATATCTATCTTGTGAATCACACCCTTGATGAAGTGGTTGAAGAGCTTGGTTTTACTGATGATGAGATGGCACGTTACGAAGTGCTGCTTGAGACCTATGGTAACAAGAAGTATCTCTTTGGCGAGGAAGATTATTACAACATCCCAGATGATCATCCCGGAGACAGGGACGACTACCATGTGCCAGGTGAATATCTTACAGATGAGCAGTTTGCAAGGATGCTTCATGAAGCTGAGAGCCATCTTGGAACACCTTATGTCTGGGGCGGCTATAGTCCTTCGGGATTTGATTGTTCTGGATTTGTTAGTTGGGTAATCAATCACTGCGGTAACGGATGGAACTTTGGAAGACTTACTGCAAACGGACTCAGGGCAAGAACAGACTATGTTCCAGCTTCAGAAGCAAAGCCAGGAGATCTTATCTTTTTCCAGGGCACATATGATACAGCCGGGGCCAGTCATGTCGGAATATATGTCGGCAACGGAATGATGATCCATGCAGGTAATCCTGTGAAATACTCATCAATCAACACGCCATACTGGCAGAGTCATTTCCTTGAATTTGGCAGGATTGGCGGTTAAGGGAGGACAGATATGTTTGAGAAACTGAATAAACTAAGAACTGAGCATGAAAAGGCCAAGGCAAGGTTAGAAGAAGCCAAGGCAAAGTATGAGGAAGCAGAAGAAAAGCTAAATGCAGAGCTGGCTACAAGCATACTTGATGTGGTTGCACGAAAAGACTTCACACCGGAACAGCTTGCAGAGCACCTTGGCGTAGCTGATAAGGAAAAGGCTGCTTCATCCAAGAATAAGAAAAAAGAAGCAAAACTTACGAAGGATGAAGATGCCGAGCCACTGCCTTTTACAGATGATACAGATGCTTGTGATACTGAAAATGATGGAATGATGGAGGATATCTTAAATGAAAGCTTTTAAGTTAATAACTGCCAAGGCAAAAGTCCTTGGCTGCTCAGTGGCTCTTATGGGGTCACTTTTTTGTTTTACACCGGTAACTGCATTTGCAGGTGGATATGACTGCACCTGTGAGACTAAGTGTACTGAGGATCATGTTGATGAAAACTGCAAACTCTGCAAGAAGGACTATCGTAACTGCGAGGGCAAGGAGCCTGAGATCGAGGAAAAGTGGGGACCACTTACTCCGGATGGGAATATGGAACTTGTTGATGATTACGGAAGTCTTGAAGCCGGTGGCAAGCAGTTCATTACTGTTATGACCAAGAACGGCAACTACTTTTACATCATTATTGACCGTGATGATGACGGTAATGAGAAGGTTCACTTCCTCAACATGGTTGATGAGTCAGATCTTTTATCTCTGATGGATGATGACCAGGTAAGTGAATATATCAAAGTTACAGGAATAGGTAAGGAAGAGGAAAAAGAGCCTGAGGTTGTAAAGCCAGAGCCACAACCTGAACCGGAGCCTGAACCCGAACCGGTGGAAGAAAAGCCTGAGAAGGAGCCTGTGAATGTGACAGGAATCATGGCAATCATTCTTATTATTGCACTTGGCGGTGTAGGCGGATTCATGTATTACACATCAACAAAGAATTCAAAAAAGAAGTCCAGCGGTGAGGATCCTGATCAGGACTATGAAGACGAAGACTATCTTAAGAGCATGAGTTCTGATGATGACGATGATGAGATCCAGCTTGATAGTGAGCAGGCTGATGAGTCTTCAGGTGATGGAGGTGATGAGTGATGGCAAGAAAATCAAGATATGTTGCATACGCAAAGAAAGCAAAAAGCAGCGTGAAAGGTGTAAAGAAGCAGGAGCCGGTAAAGGCTCCTGCTGGCGTTAAGGGCGAAAGAAAGTAAGAGGAGAATCTTATGGATGAAAAAAGTGCAAAAAACGGCAATGAATACCAGCGCCCATCCAATGAAGAAAAGCTGAAAGAGCTGACGGACAAGCTGCAGGATGGTGTAAAGGCAGTCCGTGACAGTGCAGAATACAAAAAGCTGCTTGCTACAATGGCAAAGTTTCCACATTATTCCCTGAACAACTGCATGCTTATAGCAATGCAGAAGCCCGATGCAACTTTATGTCAGGGCTATAATGCTTGGAAAAAGATGGGGCGCTTTGTAAGAAAAGGCGAGAAGGGCATAAAGGTTATAGCACCAAGTCCTTATACAATCCAAAAGGAAGTGGATGTGCTGGATTCAAAAGGTCGCCCGGTTCTTGATCAGGACGGGGAGCCTGTGAAGCAGACAAAGGAACTCAATCTTATGGGATTCAAGGCAGAGACAACTTTTGATATTTCACAGACGGAAGGAAAAGAGCTTCCGAGAGTCGGAGTTGATGAGCTTAAGGGCAGCATTGATAAGTATGAGGTCCTCATGGGAGTTCTTAAGGATATAAGTCCTGTTCCGATAGGCTTTGAGGACATCAAGAGTGGAGCGAAGGGATATTATCACACAGAAGATAAGAGAATCGCGGTTCAGCAGGGAATGAGTGAGCTGCAGACTCTTAAGACCTGTATTCATGAGATTACTCATGCGATGCTTCACGGAGATACAACTGAGAATATCAGCAAGAATCGCAAGGAACTTGAAGCTGAAGGTACAGCAAGTATTGTGTTATCTTTCATGGGCTATAACACGGATGACTACAGTTATCCATATCTTTGTGGATATACATCTGATGCGGATATGAAAGAACTCAAGGCTTCGCTTGGAACAATCAGACAGACTTCATCCAGGATCATCAAGAAGATTGAGGATACGCTGGGAGAAATCTACAAGGAGAGAAATCCTGAGATTGTGCCGGATAACGAGCCGGGGAAAGATTCTTCCGGGAAGATGAGGGGGGTTGATGAAAAAGAAATCAGCACCAGCAATAAAAGCCCTATATCAAATGTTGCAACACTACCGAAAGAAAAGGAGATTGCAGAAAGAGCAGCCATACTTGTTACGGAACTAATGAAAGAACCGGGCGTGGACATAAAGCCCATTGAAGAAGTTACGAAATGTTATGGTATTGCTCAGACAAATGCCTGGTATGGTGGCCCTAAAGAGTTCCACTTTCTGTCTGAAAAGGGACAGATTGATCTCATTGGACACACCTATGAATGTGGATATGAAGATTTCAGTGCCACGACAACGATAATGGAAAATGGCAAAGTGCTGTTCGACCTTGATGGCGTATGCACAGGAGCATATAAGATCAGCGTTAGAAATGAAGGAAGCTTTAAAAGTGGAAGTGAGTGCATAAAGTATCTTGAGGAAAAATATAAGAATGAAAGCTTTATTGCGGTGGATAGAGATGGACAAATAATCCCAAAGAAAAAGACCATTGGAACAGTACGTATACTTCCCGATGGTGCCGGAGGAAAGAAACAGTCTCTTTTGGACTCGCTGAAAGTTGAAAAGGAAAAAATCAAAAATAGAATAACCGGAAATACCGGTAAGGATGAAAAGGGGGTGGCAATCTGATGGGGACAGTAGATGATGGATGGAAGGATGCTTCTGATTTTTCAGATGAGCTTCCTTTCGGAAAATTTGAAGATGGCAGTGGTTCCACTCAGGCGTATGAGGCTGATGATATTGTCGGCAACTGTCCTGTGTGCGGGACTCACGTTGTAGAACGTGAAAAGGGATTTTTCTGTAACAACATGGACTGCAACTTTGCACTCTGGAAGAACAACAGATTTTTCCAGGCAATCGGCAAGGAGATGACCAGGGAAGTTGCGGATGACCTAGTGAACGGTGGAACAGTTAAGCTCATTGACTGTAAGTCACAGAGAACTGGAAACACATTCAGCTGCTATGTTGACCTTACAACTGACGAGGAGGGAAAAGCTCATTTCGAGATCCGATTTCCCAAAGGCGGGCGCAGAAGGGAGTGATATCGTTATGGAAAGAAGAACAGGAACACTCATTGAAAAGTGGGATGATGTTAATGGTAAGAATACAGATGCAACCGCTGTTTCTGTAAATGATCTGTCACAGGGCGAGAGATTTATTCAGCTCCGTGAGAGTACAGGCATGAACAGGACGGAGTTTGCAGATTATCTCGGTATTCCTTACAGAACAATGCAGGACTGGGAGCGGGATGCCAGGACTATGCCAAATTATGTTTTTGCTCTTATCGAGTATAAGGTTGCTGCTGAGTTTGGTTTAAGAGTTCCGCAGGAACTTGATCCTAACACAATCGGTAATGTCAGAAGAGGTCTTGAGGACCAGCTTGAGCAGAACGACAACATGATCGGTGATGGTGTGATTAATAATGTTGCTCCTCAGAATCCTGTGGAGAATATGAAGGATGACAATGCCAACGGAATTCCTGATGAACAAGAGAAATCCATAAAAGAACTTGAAGCTGAGCGCGACAACCTCACAAAAGAGCTATACGAATATGAAAGTAGTGTCGATATGTATATGCTCAGTAGAGGTGGAGAAAGTGATTATTCTGATGGCATGGTTGATGATATCATTGCAATGAGGCAAGAAATTGAAGCACTCGATGCAAAGATTGAGGGACTGCATGAACAACAAGAAATGGAATCTGTTAGCGTGAATGCCGAGAAAAAATCTCTTCTGGATCAGCTTCATGAGCTGAAACCAGAACCTTCAGAGCGTCCTCACAGGTCATTGTATCCCGAGCTGGTACTGTGATATGGAAAAGAATACAGAAATCCATTTCAGAATATCTGAGTATGACAAGGACAGGATTAAGGAAAAAATGGAATCTGCAGGAGTGAAAAACCTCAGTGGTTATATCTTAAAGATGGCGATTGATGGTTACATCATTGTGCTTGATCTGTCAGATGTTAAGGAAGTTGTGAGGCTCATGCGTATCAACAGCAATAATCTCAATCAGTATGCCAAGAAAGCAAATGAGACCGGCAGCATTTATCTTCAGGATATTCAGCAGCTTAAGGTCCAGCAGGAAGAAATATGGATAGCAGTAAAGGACGTTCTTGCCCGCCTTGCTGCAATACAATAGTTTGACGGCCATGGGATTAGAGAAGTCTCATGGCCGCTTTTTTGATTCCATGGAGGAGATAATGGCAGAACGAGACTAATCGCATTACATCATGCTAAAGGCAGGACTCTTCACAAGTGTATCAGCGAGAGAACTGACTATGCAATGAATCCGGATAAAACGGATAATGGTACGCTTGTAACTTCATATGCATGTGATCCGAAGACCGCCAGTGAAGAATTTCTTTTATCAAAGAGAAACTATGAACAGATAACAGGTCGGAAGAGAAAAGATGATGTTATTGGATATCAGATCAGGCAGTCATTCCGTCCGGGAGAGATCACACCGGAGGA
>DFGW01000240.1 GCA_002372465.1 Butyrivibrio sp. UBA3740 | reverse complement strand
AAATCCTGATCCTCGCACCAGCTGCCTGAAGTCCACTTAAATACTCTTACTGCAAGCTTGTTCTCCCCTTTTACAAGCTTGTCAGTCAGGTCAAACTCTGCAGGATCAAAGCTATTCTCGCTATAACCCACATATTGTCCATTGAGCCAGAGAGCAAATCCGCTTTCTACTCCCTGGAAAGAGATACATACCTTCTCTTCCTTAAATCCCTTAGGCAGTGTAAAGAGCTTTACATAATCTGCTACAGGATTAAACTTCACAGGAATCTCAGGAGGAGTAAGCATTTCTCTTCCATCCCATGGATACTGAACATTTACATACTGAGGCTTATCATAACCTTCCATCTGAATGTGAGCAGGAACTCTTATCCTGTCCCAGGAAGATGTATCAAAGCCGACCTCATAGAAATTCGCAGGGGCATCAGCCACATTTTTAGAATAATGGAAATGCCACACCCCATTAAGACTAATCCTGTAGGAGCTGTCGCCGGTCTCAAGCTCTGCCAGGGACTTAAAAGCCACATGATCAGAGTGAGCAGGCAATCTGTTCTGCTGGAAAGTCTTTGGATCTTTTACAATATCATATACAAATTCTTTCATAATATACCCCTAACAAGTGCAGGAAAGACGCATCTTCCCTGCACAGAATATTTTTACTTAACAGATCCGGTAATACCTTCAGCAAACTGCTTCTGAAGTACAAAGAATACGATCATTGTAGGTAATGAGCAGAATAAAACGCCCATCATAAGCATTCCGTAATCAATTGTATATCCGCCTGCCAGGTTAGCTATAAGCATTGGCATAGTCTGGGCTCTGTTATCAGTCATTACGACTCTTGGCCACATGTATGCGTTCCAGGAATTCATGAACACAATAACTGCTGCAGCAGCATATGTAGACTTCATTACAGGCATATACATCCTGAAGAAGATCATGAACTCTGAAAGTCCGTCAATTCTGGCAGCCTCCATGATATCCGGCGGGAAGTTTCTGGAATTCTGCCTGAACATCATGATCATAAACGGTGTTGAAATACCCGGGAGAGCAAAGCCCCATACAGTATTCAAAAGGTGCATCTTACTCATCATGGTGAACAGAGGGATCATTGTTGCAACACCCGGGATCATCATTGCCATAAGCAGGATTGCAAACAATATGTCTTTTCCCTTGTCATGATAAAGCTCAAAGCCATAGCCTGCCAGTGAGCAGACAAAGATACACAGGATTGTCTGTGCTGTTGAGTACAAGCAGGAGTTTCCAAAGGACTTCCAAAGGTTTGTGCTCGCAACCAGGTTCTGGAAGTTCTCTACAAGATGTGTTCCGAACCAGATTTTTCCCCTTGAAACATCTACTGTCTGGTTTGTTGCCGCAGTGACCATCCAGAAGAGAGGAAATACTGAGAATATAGATGCTATTACCAGGAAGATATAAGTTGGAATAAGTCTTCTCTGTATAGCACTTTTGTTTTTAATAGCTTTATCTAAAGCTGCAGTTTTCGTATTATTAGTCACGTGTATCACCTACTTTCAGATTAATAAATGCAAGTATGGCTACCAGGATGAATACGAAGAATGACATAGCAGATGCATAACCAAAGTTAGCTACACCCTGTCCAAATGAGTTATTGTAAATGTAATGAGACATTGTGATCGTAGTATTGGCCGGTCCACCGTTTGTCAGGTTGACGGATTCATCAAAGAGCTGAAGTGTTCCGTTGATTGACATGATGAAGGTCATGATGATTACAGGTCTGAGAAGCGGAACTGTTACATACCAGAAAGTCTTCCAGCCGTTAGCTCCATCGATCTTGGCTGCCTCATACACTGAATATTCGATGTTCTGTAAGCCTGCAAGATAGAATACCATGTTGTAGCCTGTCCATCTCCAGATCAGGGCTATGATAATAACAATTCTTGCGGTTGATGTTGTACCAAGCCAGTTGATACCCTCTGAAATGATACCCAGATTAGTAAGAACTATGTTTATAAGACCCTGTGTTGCAAAGATTGTCCTGAAGATCAGGGCGTATGAAACAAGTGATACTGCACAGGGAAGGAAAATGAATGTACGGAAAAGACCGCGGAATTTCAGATCCTTATTGTTAAGAAGCTGTGCAAGTAAAATAGCAAGGACAAGCATTATAGGTACCTGAACGATCAGATACAAAAATGTGTTGCCAACGGATTTCATGAACATCTTATCCTGGAACATTCTCTTGTAGTTGTAAATAAGTGGTGATGCCCACTGCATGTTGGCCGATGAACCGGTCTTGAATGAAGTTATCAGAGCCTGTACCATTGGATAGAAGCTCATTACAATGATCATTGCGGATGCAAGAACCAAAAAGAGCCATCCTGCAGCCTTTTGCTTGGCTAAAAGCCCCATTTTATTCTTCTTTTCCATTGTTATTCCCCTTTTAAAAAACTTTACCTTTTAAAAATGGGGAACCGGAATTCCGATTCCCCATATTGTGTTTCCACCCAGTAGTGCGTTGCCATTTGGCTAAGGAAGTTCTGCTCTCGCTTCGCTCGCCAGAACAACTCTTCGCACTAAACTCGACAAGACCTCGTTAAGTGCTTAGAGTCCCATCTCGAACTTAACCTGGTCCTCAGCCTGCTGAAGCTCTGTATCAAGGTCTGAACCATTGATTACGTTTGTGATAGCAGCCTGGATGTATGTACGTGCTGTGTAGTGGTAGTCGTTCTGCTCAACAACAGGAACGTTTGCACCCATAGCAACGATGTCTGTGTAGATAGGCTGACCATTGAAGAAGTCAACGCCTTCCTGGTAAACATCTGACTTAGAAGCTGAGATGCAGCATGTGATAACACCACCGTTACGAAGAGCGTCATCATATGTAGCCATAGCACCTTCTCCACCACCGAATGTGTATGCAAGGAATGCCTTTGCAAGCTCAGGCTTTGAACAGTTGCCTGTTACATAGAGTGAAGAACCGCCGTTTGCAGCGTATCCTGGCTTACCTGAAAGTGTAGGAGCTGTTGTGATTGCCCACTTACCGCTGTTCT
This sequence comes from Butyrivibrio sp. UBA3740, assembly GCA_002372465.1. GTDB lineage: Bacteria > Bacillota > Clostridia > Lachnospirales > Lachnospiraceae > Butyrivibrio. The sequence goes on along the minus strand of DFGW01000240.1, from coordinate 12,985 downwards.
CAGAAACCTGTTCCATTGTAGGAATGATCCAGTTACCATTGAATACACCTGCAACCTGGTCGCCAATGATTGATGTATCTGTGTACTCTGACCAGTCATTGCAAAGGTAGATAACGCCGTCCTTAGCACCTGTGATGATTACGTTAAGGATTGCCTTAAGCTCTTCGTTGTTAACAAAGTTAGGAGCGCCGTCCTTCCACTGTGACTTTCCTTCAGCCTGCATCATCATGTAAGGAAGATCATCACCGTTGTGGTCCATAGAAACGAGGTACTTACCTGTCTTAGCCTTTACATCACGGCCAATCTCAAGCCAACGATCCCATGTGATTCCTGTTACATCATCAAGTGTGTATCCGCACTCTTCAAGAATGTCTGTACGATAAGCAAAGATTGATGTTCCGTTATCAACAGGAGCTCCGTAGTGCTTGCCGTTAACTGTTGAATAAGAAAGCTTCTCAGCTCCGAAATCTGACCAGTCAATGCCTGCATCCTCAAGATCCATCCATGCATCAGGATAGTTGATAACATAGTTCTGGATGTAGTGATCCTGGAAAAGAACGATATCAGGAAGCTGTGAGTAGTCACCTGATGAAGCTGCAAGTGTGATTGCGTTCTCAACGTCAGATGAAGCAGACTGCTCAATGATGTTAAGCTTGAAGTCAGGATCTACTGTCTGATAAGCCTTCTCAGCTGCCTCAAGAGCAGGAATATTGAAGTTCTTATCCCAAGCATAAACTGAAAGCTCATGCTCACCCTCTGCTGCAACATCAGCTGTAGCTGCAGTATCTGTAGCTGTATCTGCAGGTGCTGCTTCTGTAGCTGTGTCTGCAGGAGCTGACTCTGTTGTATCAGCAGGAGCTGATCCGTTGTCTGCTGCGCTTCCGCATCCGGCTAACATTGAAAGAGACATAGCTGATGCAAGGAAAATTGATAATGCTTTTCTTTTCATTTTGATTACCCTCCCTAATGAAATTAGAAAAATAAATTTAACCGCTAAATGCACCGGTCAAATGTCAGATGAGTAAAATTTAACATTGACTTATACACTTTGACGGAAACGTTCGATTTCCGATCCGGTTATATGTACATTATAACAAGATGAAATAAAAAAAATACACATTTTATTCTCTAAAATGTGCATTTTCAATCATATATGTCCAAATTGTGAACGAAAACGTTTAAGAAATTTAAAGTAATCACCAGCCCTTCAGGGCATTGATCTTATAGTCCAAAAGCTTATTGGTGTAATTGTCCTTGTTCTTCTTCCACTGATAAGGCGATGTGTTGAGGAACTTCCTGAAGTTCCTGTTAAAGGTGGAAAATGTGGTAAATCCGCACTCGCAGGCCACTACTTCCATGGAGTGATCTGTCTTGTTCATTATCATGCAGGCCTTCTGTATCCTGACAAGATTCAGGTAATCCATGGGAGTCATGTTGATTCCGTCCTGGAAAATCCTCCTGAAATGAGCCTCACTCAAGTTGCAGCACTCCGCAAGCTCTGCCACCTTGATGTTCCCGGCATACTCCCTGTCAATATATTCAAGGGCCGGCCTGATACTCATGACAGCGCCTCTGTCCTCCACATCCTTAAAACCGCCTCCGTCAGCATCTCTGGTAGTCTGGAATCTGATAAGGAGCATGACAAAAGCCCTGAGAAGACTGTTTGTAGTCTCGATGTAATAAGGCTTTTTATCCCTCATCTCCTCCATGATCCTTTTAACGATCTCAGCCATCTCAGGATGCTGATACTCGTAGAACAGATCTGCTCTCTTATTGGCTATCTCCCTGGCTTCTGCCTGCTTGGACGGATTATCCGGGTATATCTGCTGAAGTATCAGATCAATATCAAAGAAGATGTATTCCCAGAAATTCTCCTCATGACTATAGGTGGTGTGGGGATAATTGGCAGGGATCACCGAAACCATGGCGCTTTCATACCTGCGGGTCTTCTCATCAAGTATCAGGTCTCCCTCTCCGTGTCTGCAATATCCCACCTCGAAGAGATTATGAAAGTGAAGATATTTGTCATCTTTTCCATATACCATGATCCACTTCTCACCAAGAAGGGCCAGACAACTCTGCCCCTGTGGTATCTCGTAGAACCGAAATTCAATTGTATCTCTTTTCTTTCTTCCCATAAAACTCCCGCGCTCAGAAAAGCGCTGTAACACAATTACAAATCACCATCATTCAAAGCAGGAAGGCATTTCCTTCACGCCTCTTGACCTGCAGATGCAGGAAGTAGCTCCCTTAAAGGAAAGTTCTTTTCCCTCAATGTCTGTCAGAGTACACCCTGCCTCCATGGCTATTAGCGCAGCTGCAGCATAGTCCCAGAGCTGAACCTTCATCTCAAAATACAGTCCGCACCTTCCCACAGCCACGCAGCACATATCCCAGGCAGCCGTTCCGGAGCGCCTAAGATCAACGCAAAGAGGAAGCAGTTTTTTGGCAATCTCAAAGGATTTGTCCCTTAGCTCCTCATAATATGGTGCAGTTCCAAAAGAAGCAAGGCTGTCCTTTAACGGAAATTCCGAGGACATTATCTTTTCATCGTTAAGAAAAGCTCCCTCACCCTTCTTTGCATAAAACATCATATCGTCAAAAGGATTGTAAACCACTCCGATATAGGGCTTTCCATCCAGCAAAAGACCTATGGACACCACTGAGGGCCTGTAGGAATAAATGAAATTGGAAGTGCCGTCTATAGGGTCCAGCACAAAGCAAAAGCCGCTCTCCATCTTGGAAGTAAATACATCCTGGCCGTCCTCTTCTCCAAGGAAGTTAGCCTCAGGCAATATTTCCTTTAGCTTCTCAATAAGAAAAGCCTGTATCTTCTCATCTATCTCTGTGCAGAAATTGGCGTGCCCTGACTTTTCCATGATCTTGGGCCTTTTGGCACTTATCATTATCGCTCCTGCATCTCTTGCAACATCCTGTATTTTATCAATAATCATAGTATTCATCTGATAAACTCCCTTTCTTCCGTCAAAAGAACTGTCGGTTTCACATCAAATTCATCCGCTTCAATCAGTTCATCAATAATCTGACATTCAAATGCCAAAGCAATGGTTTCGTATGAGGCATCTGTCCTCAGAAACCTGTCGTAAAATCCGCCCCCATATCCGATTCTGTTATTCTCCCTGTCAAAGGCAGCTCCGGGCATGATCATCAGTGTCTTTCCCAAGTCATGTGGGTCAAACAGCTCTGAGTCCTCACCTATATCCGGTTCACTGATACCAAAGCAGCCTTCCTTAAGGTCCTCCAGGCTTGAGATCCTGACAAAATCCATAATGCCGTTTGCTTTATCTGTGACCTTGGGGCAAAAGACCTTTTTTGCGTTTGCCAGCGCATCCAGAATAATGTCCCCTGTCATCACTTCACTTCTCATAGAGACATAAACAAGAATATTCTCTGCATCCTTGTAGCTTTGAAGCTCTACCAGTCTTTCAAAAATAAGGCGGCTTTTTTCTTCTATCTCATTTTTTGTCAGGGCATCTCTTCTTGCAAGGGATGCCTTTCTTATGACACTTTTATCCATAATTCCTTTCAGGCCTGAAAAGGCTATGATAAATTAACCACTTATGCATTCTTTTGACCAAAAAGCTCCTTGGCAACCAGCTCTGCTGTCCTAATTCCGTCCATGGCAGCAGACATGATACCACCTGCGTAGCCGGCGCCTTCTCCGCAGGGAAACAGTCCCTTTACACTTAAGGACTGACCGCTCTCGTCTCTATTAATGCGCACCGGAGATGAAGTTCTGCTCTCTACTCCCGACACCAGGGCCCCGTTGTCGTTATACCCTCTGATAATCCTGCCAAAATTCTCCATGCCCTCCACAAAGGCCTTGTTAAGCTCCTCCGGAAGTATCTCATGAACCTTAGCGTATTCAAAAGCTCCCTTCATCTGGGGAGTGCAAAAGACTGAATCGCCATCTTCAAAGTCCTGCTCCCTATTCTGCCCATTAACGGCGCTTTTAAAATCTCCGTAACGCTCCACCGGTATCTTGCCGCCTGCAAGCTCAAAGGCCTTCTTCTCAAGACCTCGTTGGAATTCAACTCCTGCAAGTACATGATCTGAGCCAAAATCCTTTGGATCTACAGTTATGATAATGGCAGAATTTGCATTCTCTCCATCACGCCCACTGTAACTCATTCCATTTACAGCCAGCATCCCTTCCTCTGAAGAGGCATTTACCACATAGCCTCCGGGACACATACAGAAGGAATAAACGCCCCGGCCACTTTCAGTTGTGGAGGTAAGTTTATAGGGCGCAGCAGGAAGTGCCTTTGAATCAGGAAGTCCATACTGAGACCTGTTGATAAGGCTCTGGGGATGCTCAACCCGAAATCCCACAGCAAAGGGCTTTTGTTGCATCTCTACCTTCCTTTGGTAAAGCATAGAAAAAGTGTCTCTGGCACTGTGGCCAATAGCAAGAACAGCCGCGTCACACTCAAAGGTTTTCTCAGAAACTTTAAGCCCCTTAAGCACCCCGTTACTATCCAGAACAAGGTCAGTCACCTGACTTTCGAAGTAAACCTCGCCTCCGGCAGCAATAATGCTCTGCCTTATATTCTTAACTACATCTTTCAGGATATCAGTCCCTATGTGTGGTTTGGATTCGTATTTGATCCTCTCTGGTGCGCCGTACCTTACAAAGATATCTAAAGCTTCTGCTCCGCGGCCTTCCTTGTCTTTTACCATGGTGTTGAGCTTGCCGTCGGAAAAGGTCCCGGCTCCGCCTTCACCAAACTGAACATTGGTCTTAACATCAAGATTTGAGGAAGTCCAGAATTCATCCACAATCTCGCATCTTTTGTCAACGTCTGCGCCGCGCTCTAATACAAGAGGCTTAAGTCCCGCCTTTGCCAGCTCATATCCGCAGAAAAGCCCTGCAGGGCCTGCGCCAATGATGCATATTTTTTTATCAGAATTTACAGTTGGTGCGCTTATTCCTGTTTTCTTGAAAAAATCATAAGCCTCGTTTTTTACAACTGATACATTTCTGTCTTTACACCTTTTTACAAGGTTTTCCTCAGACTGTCCCTTAACCCTGACATCCACGGCATAAATATCGTAAAGCTCAGGCTTTTTCCTTGCATCAATGGAATGCTTGACTATTTCAAGGCTCTCAATCTGCTTTTCATCTAAGCGAAGGGTTCTGGCGACTTTCCTTAAAAGCACCTCACAGGTCTTTGCACTGTCACTGTACCAATCCGCATTATCCACATCTATCGGGATCTTAATCTGATTTACTCTGATCATACTTACCTCTGTGTCTTAACTACCTTGGAACATCTGAATAAATAATAGATAAAAAGTGAAACAGCAAAAACTGTTCCGATAGGATAACTGATACTCTGACTTAGCCTGAAACCCTCCTGTGCCATAAGGATATAGGTTAGGCTGACAGCGCTCATAAAGGAGGCCGGAATTGCAGTCATAAGGGAAGCGTAGCCCTTTTTGTTCTTCAAAAGATATACCGTTGCAACCCAGAGAGCTATCATAGCCAGAGTCTGGTTACTCCAGGAGAAATATCTCCAGAGCACGTTGAAATCCAGCTGGGTAAGAAGCGCGCCAATTCCAAGAAGAGGCAACGTAATGATCAGACGATTACGGATATGCTTCTGATCGAGCCTTGTTATCTCTGCAAGGATCAGTCTTGCAGAACGAAAGGCCGTATCTCCTGAAGTTATTGGACATACTATAACTCCGACTATCGCCAGTACTGCTCCGACATGTCCAAGCATCCCCATTGAGATATCATACACAACACCTGACTGGCCAAGACTTCCTATGGCTTCATTAAGACCACCTGTTGCTCCATAGAAAGCAACACCACCTGCAGCCCAGATAAGGGCGATAACAGACTCGGACAGCATGGCACCATAAAAGACCTTAAGCCCCTGTTTCTCCGACTTGATGCACTTTGAGATCATAGGCGACTGGGTAGCATGAAATCCGGAAATAGCGCCGCAGGCAACAGTGACGAACATGTATGGCCAGATGGGAAGTCCTTCAGGATGGAGATTTTGAAGTGTGATCTCAGGAATGGTATATCCCCCTTTAAAAATACCATACAAAATGCCCACAGCCATAGTTATAAGAACAACGCCAAACACCGGGTAAAGCCTTCCGATAACCTTATCGATTGGAAGGAGTGTCGCGAGAATATAGTACAAAAGAATTACTACGATCCAGAAAGTATTGCCCAGCACATCAGGTGTAAGCCTTGCCAAAAGAGCTGCCGGCGATGTTACGAACACTGTTCCTGTGAGGAGCAAAAGTAGCACTGAAAAGACACGCATAAACCATTTGACTCCGGTACCCATATATATGCCACTAAGCTCTGCAATTGATGCACCGTCGTGCCTCTCGGAGATCATTCCGCACATGTAATCATGAACGCCACCCCCAAGGACAGCTCCGAATATGATCCAGAGAAATACCACAGGTCCAAAGCATGCTCCCATAATGGCACCAAAAATAGGACCTGTTCCTGCAATATTTAACAGCTGTACAAGAAAGGCTTTCCAGGTTGGCATAGGAATAAAGTCAACGCCATCCTCCCTGGTAAAGGCAGGAGTCTTTCTGTCATCCGGTGAAAAGACCCGGTCAACTACTCTGCCGTAGAAAATATAACCAATAATAAGTACTAGAAATGATAAACCTAATGAAATCATAATCTCTCCCCTTAAAAGCAACCATTGGTGTAAAAGATAAATGAACACCGTATATAATATTACCATACTACATGAAACCGGGCATGTTATGTTAAAATATTTTATATATCAAGTGCCCATAAACCGAACAAATGCGAGGTAATAAAATGAGTAAGGAACACAGTTTAGGAATCATAGCCCTGGAGTCATATTCCGATAAAGCCAAAAGGATCAATCAGATACTCTGCGAATGGAAAGGCGCCGAAAGCTATCTGATCGACGTTCAGTGCCCACGTTTTGCCAGCGGCGAAGCAAAAGGAATTATAAAGCAGTCTGTCAGGGATAAGGATATCTTTATCCTGGTGGATGTCTGCAACAACTCCCTGAAATACAAGATGGATGGTGAGTTTAACAGGATGTCCCCCGACGACCATTACCAGGACTTAAAAAGAGTCATCTCCGCCTGCTCAGGAAAAGCCAGGAAGATAACAGTAATAATGCCCTTCCTTTATGAAGGAAGGCAGCACCGTAAAACCCTTCGTGAGTCCCTGGACTGTGCTGTTATGCTAAAGGAGCTTGAGTACATGGGTGTTAATAACATAGTTACCTTTGATGCCCATGATCCAAGGATGCAGAACGTCCTTCCCCTCAAGGGAATTGAGAACGTATCTCCTGCTCTTCAGTTCACCCAGGCCCTTCTTACTGAATACGAAGACATCAAGGCAGACTCTGAACACCTGATGTTCATAGCCCCTGATGAAGGCGCTACTGAGCGTGTAGTCTTTTTTGCATCTGTTTTTGGCGTAAACATTGGAATGTTCTACAAAAGAAGGGATTACTCCACAATAATAGATGGCACCAATCCCATCATCGCCCATGATTTCTGTGGTGGCAGTCTTGAAGGGATGGATGCCATTGTAGTTGATGATATGATAGCCTCCGGTGGAAGCATAATAGATGTCTGCAGGCAGATCAAGGAAAGAGGGGCCAAAAGAGTCTTTATCTTCGCCACCTTCGGGCTGTTCTCAAACGGTTTTGAAAAGCTTGATAAAGCCTATGAGGAAGGACTCTTTGACAGAATCTTCACCACCAATTTGGTCTACCAAAAGCCTGAGCTTCTTGAAAAGAAATATTACTTTAGCGTCAGCATGAACCGTTACATTGCGGCCATAATCGATACACTTCACAATAACGGATCCATGCAGCAGCTCACTAAGCCTGCTGACAGGATTCATGAAACCCTTGCTAAATACAAATAGTCAAATATATTCATCAAAGCGATGCAGCTGTGCCTGCGATGCTGCCACTGGTAAAGGCCCATTGCAGGTTATAGCCACCGCATCTTCCATCCACGTCCACCAGTTCTCCTATACAAAAAATCCCCGGGTCCTGTTTAAATGCAAAATCGCTGCCAATATCTCCAAGACTTATGCCTCCGCTGGTCACCTGGGAAGCCTGGTAGCCGAAGCTGTCATCTATCTTAAGCCTCAGAGCCCTGAAATTATCCAGTATGCACTGGGCCATACTGACAGAAATATTCTTCATCTTCATGGACCTTGAAAGCTTCATTCTGGAAAGGACCATGTCTGTTATATTGCTGTTGCAAAAGCCCAGCAAAAACTCATCAAGACTTCTCTCATCCTTTAATCTGATCATATCAGCTTTAAGGGCTTCAAAGTCCTTATCGTCGTAGTCCGGAAAACAGTCGATCACTGCATAGACAGGCTTTTTCTCAGCTACAAACCTAATGACATCCCTTGAGGCCTGCATAACCGGGATTCCTGAGATTCCCTCAGATGTAAGCTGTACTTCACCGTACTCACTGGCCAATGTTTCTTTTCCCAGGACAAAAGACACTTCTGCCGTGATACGGACTCCTGAAGATGGCATATTCTCTTCCGGTGCACACTTAAAGCCCACAAGGGCAGGATAAGTATCCTTAACCGTCATTCCAAGTTTCTTACAGATATAGTATCCGTCGCCTGTTGACATAGTGCTCTTTGCCCCTGACAAAGAACCCACAGCAAGGATCACAGCATCGGCTTCATAACGGCCTTTATCGGTCTTTACCACATAGTCCCAGGCCTCAGTAGCCTTTTCTATCCCCTTAAGCTGCTCAGAATAAACAACTTCAATCCCAAGGCGGTCAATCTCATTCTCCAGGGCTTTGACCACGGTAGAAGCCTGACCTGACATGGGATATATATACCCATCTTCGCTCTTTACAACTACGCCTAATGACTTAAAAAAGCTAATGACATCCTCAACTCCGAATGTAGAAAGCCATTCCTTCATTCTTCCACGGGCAGCAGCATTATAGTACTCCTCCCTCATATCCAGGTTGGTCAGATTGCACCTGCCGTTTCCCGTCATGGAAAGCTTTTTGCCAAGCTGTGTATTTTTCTCTATAATGGTGACCTTGGCACCGTTTCTAGCCGCATAGATTGCAGCGCACATACCGGAAGCGCCTCCTCCGGCTATGCAGATTCTTTTACTCAAATTTATCCCTCATAATATCTGTCATGAACAAAATTCCTGGCAAGGCCCTCAAAGATAAATCCCAGTGGAACCTTGGAAAGTTCATGAGCCAAAATTCCTCTGGTAAAGATCATAACCAGCATGAAAATGCCCCAGAAAACCACTATACCAAGAAGCATTGTAAGCACATCTCCGATGATATTTACCAAAAGCTTATTCAAAAGAAATACTATAAGTCCCGCAGCCACAGAGGCAGCAAGGGGAAGCAGTATGCATTTAATGTGATCCTGACTGTATTTAAGCATCTTTGAAATCATAAAAAAGCACAGCAGATCATAGATGGCAAAGGCTAAAATTACAGAGATCAAAAGCCCCATAATTCCAAGCTTGAATACCATCAAAAGAAGTATCAGTCCTGCAATATGAACAGCCCAGCTTATGCCGATATTCAGCATTATGATTACAGACTTTCCCATGTGGTTTAGTAGCCACGAAAACATTATGGCAAAGCTGCAAAGAAAGATTACCAGAGAGCCCGGCAACATAAGACTTCCTGCCAGGTCATTGCTCTTTCCAAAAAACGCAGTCTGTACAGTGCCTGAAAGAGCAAAGCAAAAAACCGATACCGGAATGACAAGCATATTGAAATATCTCATTAAAGTCTTGTATCTTGCTCTTCCGCCTTCAAGCTCATCCCTTTCAATCCTTGCCATAACCCCGTTCCATTTCTTGATAAAAGGAATACAGCAAAGAATTGACAAAAGACATACGCAGGTAACTATTCTGCCTGAAAATACGCCAAACTGTGTGATGTAATCAACGTCTACAAAGGTCTTTCTGGTAAAGATAACAAAGGTACACTGATCCACAAAAAGCATAAGCGCAGGTGTGCAGTAAAGGATCATAATAGGTCTTATTCCTGTAATAACGTCGTTCTTATTATCCAGATATCTTGGAGCTCCGCTCTTTACGAACTCAGCTATCTCATTCTTTCTAAGGCTGTAGCTTACGATAACCTGAATAAAGCCCACAAAAGCCCCCACCAGGATACCAACGATCATCCCTGCAGAGCCGTAAACTGCACTGAACTCATCTACGTGGAACAGATCATTTACCTTCACGCCATATCTGTAAAGGATTTCTACCGCAATAATACCTGAAACCATTGAGAAAAAGGCCACAAGTGCATCAGCAATAACTATAGGCTTCGTGTACCCTATTCCCTGAAGATAGCCCCTTAAAACGCCCTGCCCGCCTAAAAGGATAATAGCTACTCCAACAAGTATCAGCTGGAAAAAGCCCCTTTCAGCTCCAAGTATCCTCCCTGACAGACTAAAGCTGACTCCGATTATGAGTATACCTGCAATAAGTCCCGTTATACCAAAGACTCTCACGGATCTCTCCATATTAGTCTGGGCATTTAAATACTGTGACCTTCTGGCCCTTAGCCTTACCATAATGTACACTGCCTTCTGTGCAGCAAACACCAGCAGACAGTAAAAAAACATATAAAAGGACAAAGGTGCTGCCGTAAAGAAAGTCCCCTTGTCACCATATATTCTCTGACATATCAATGCATAGAGCATCATAACAGCAATAGACAGATAAACTGCGGCCGTAAGAATATCCGGCCTGATTCTTTTTTCTTCTGTATACGTCTTCATCAGGCGAACTCCCAATCAAAACTAATCTCTGGTAATCCCCAGTTCTGTAAGAACTCTTTCCTGTTTGCCTTCCATTACCTTAGCCTCTTCCTCCTCCATGTGGTCATAACCGCACAGATGGAGCATTGAGTGGGCTACCAGAAAAGCAAATTCCCTCTTTAGGCTATGACCGTAGTCATTTGCCTGAGACCTTACCCTGGCCTCATTTATCACAATGTCCCCAAACATTATGCCCCCGGTATCCGGGTTAAGCAGATCCACCTTCTGCTCTGAATCAATAACTGAAAAGTCTCCTGCCGTCTCATAGCTCACATTAGGAAATGACAGCACATCTGTGGGAGAATCAATCCCACGAAACTCGCTGTTCATCGCCTTGATGCCCTCATCATCAGTAATGGTAAGTCCTATCTCCACAGGGTAATCACACTCCTCCAGTTCAAGGACCTTCTCAGCCACTAAGCTTGAGATTTTTTCTATATCAAATCCAAAATCAGCTTCTACTTCATTCTCAACGTAAAAAGTCATAATAAAGTTTCTCTTTCTTTAAGATCTTTCGCATCTGATCATATTCTCTGAAGGTGATATTAAAATCCTTTAATTCACCGGACTTCTCTTTTTTATCAAAAAGATCATCAATAAGCTTGTCATAATCTATCTTCGCATCCTTATTCTGTTTTACAAGATACATGATAGAAGCTATGACAGTCTCGCAAAGCTGCACCGTAAGCGCCTCTTTGGACTTGATCTTCCCTTTTTCAGGCTCTATATATTCATGCAGATACTCAATTGCCTCCTCAGGAAAGTGGTTCTCAGTGTAATAATGCTCCACGTCCTCCCATTTCATCTTTCCGTCAAGGACTCCGATCCTGTGATAGTATGCGCAGCTTTTTACTGCCCTGTCGTTAAATCCAAGTCCCAGAGAAATCCTCTCCGAGAGATATCCTGTGTGAATAGCCCTGAAATACTCGTCCTTATCCTTTTCCTTCAGCGAAACCAAAAGAGGATACTCCGTATCATTTATCTCCATGTACATGTCGTTGGACTTCCTGATAACGTAAACGCCGAACATGTTCAGAAATATCATCAGAATAATAAGGTTCAGCATCAGGTTAAGTACAGGAAGTACAAGCAGGTTAAAGGACAAAGTCCTGTTCTGGAAAAGCACGTTAAAGGCTATCAGCAAAACTCCCTGAATAAGCAGTGCAATAAATGCGGGAAAGCCGATCACGGTATTTTCTTTCAGATCCCTGAAAAGAGCTATTGCCACGGCCCCCGCCAGAACATACATAAACAGTTCCCCATAGAATCCGTTCTCTTCCAGCATCACAGAGATCATTACAAAAGTGATCCCCGAAATAATGCCTATCTCAGAATTGGAGAAAAGTGCCAGCACCAAAATCAGCGACATATATGGCCAAAACTCATTCGGTACGAAGGAAAAGAGACATGACAAAACTACCATGACCATATAAACAACAAAAAATCTGTTTCTTCGGTAGTAATTGTCGTATGAAAAGCCTTCCCTGCCTCTTGTAGCTGCATCCATCATCATGAATACAACAAGTCCGGCACAGATGAAGGATACGATGGTATTCCGTAAAAGAGCTTCATAGCTCCTTCCTGCAATGTAGGATATGAAGAAAACAAATCCCCCGGTAAAAAGAAACATTACAGCATACATGAGTTTTATTCTGATTTGTGACGACTTTTCACCTTCCATTTAAGCGACTCTTCTCCAGTCTCTGAACTTTTTTTCTGGTCTCCTTGTTGGCAGCCTTCTTCTCATAATCCTCATAGGCCTTAACAATCTTCTGAACAAGAGGATGTCTTACAACATCGGCACTGGTCAGATTGCAGAATGCAATATCATCAATATTCTTAAGAACTGCACTGGCCACATCAAGGCCGGACTTTGTATCCGGCGAAAGGTCTTTCTGAGTTGCATCACCTGTGATAATAACCTTGGAGCCAAAGCCTATTCTGGTAAGAAACATCTTCATCTGAGCCGGGGTGGTGTTCTGTGCCTCGTCAAGGATGATAAAAGCGTTATCCAGAGTCCTTCCTCTCATATAGGCAAGTGGCGCAACTTCAATGAGCCCCTTTTCCATGTTCTTGATAAAATTCTCTGTACCCATTATCTGATACAGCGCATCATATAAAGGACGCAGGTAGGGGTCAACCTTA
>DFGW01000223.1 GCA_002372465.1 Butyrivibrio sp. UBA3740 | reverse complement strand
TTTTGCTTCGCCCTCAAAAGCCCATTCCTTCACCCATCCACTACATCCTCTCACCACCGGACGCTCTCTGTGAGCTTCACAAATGAAGTACTCCTCTTTCTCATTGGTTTAGCACATTGTAGCACTAAAGCATATAGCAGTCAAGATTCAAATTTTTAAGGTTATCAGAAATCCAATTCCTTTTTCCTGAATAGAAGGAATGATACAACTACCGAGAATATGCATTAAATTTTCCATTATGATTTGTTGAAAGTCATATTATCCCAAAAAAATTGCTATAATAGTTGTTACTATGGCTAAGATAAGATCAAAACAGATTCAAAGTTCATTATTACTGCTCCTGGCATCTATCGTATGGGGAGGAGCCTTTGTCGCCCAGTCTCTGGCAAGCAATACCGTGGGAACATTTACCTTCAACGGCATAAGATTCATCATAGGCGGAATATGTCTTTTGCCCTTCCTTAGGGGACACAATGTAAGGCCGTCCAAGATTCCCTTTCATAAACTTGTCGGAGGGATAATCTGCGGAACAGCTCTGTTCCTTGCCTCCACCTTCCAGCAGGCCGGAATTGCCCTTGGAGCCGGTGCAGGCGAAGCAGGATTTCTTACCGCCTGTTACATAGTTCTCGTCCCAATTATCGGTTTATTTATAGGAAGAAAATGCTCTCCGCTGGTATGGCCTGCTGTGGTGATCGCCCTTTTCGGGCTCTATCTTCTGTGTATCGCATCTCCTGCAGACGGTATCAAACTCTCATCTGCTGATCTGGCGCTTCTTATGTGCGCCATCTTATTCTCGGTTCAGATCCTGTGCGTTGATCACTACGCGACTATCATGAGCCCTGTGGCCCTGGCATGTGTCCAGTTCTTCGTAAGCGGCGTTTTTTCCATGCTGGCAGCATTCTTCTTTGAGTTTCTTCCGGACCCTGACGCATGGATCAGCTCTTTATCCTCGGCAAACTCCTGGATAGCGATCCTCTATACCGGGATTTTCTCCTGCGCTGTTGGCTACACTCTTCAGGCCGTGGGCCAGCGCTCCCTCAATCCTGCACTGGCATCACTTATCATGAGCCTGGAATCAGTCTTTTCATCCATTTTCGGATGGCTCATACTCCATCAGACCATGTCAGGAAAAGAGATTGTTGGATGTATCCTGATCTTTTCATCTGTGATTCTTGCCCAGATTCCTTATAAAGGGACAAAAGAAATATCTTAAGAATAACGAAGCGGAATACCACGTAGCAAATTACTGTTCACTGATGTTTTAACATGATTCCGCATTATTATTCACTAATGGATTCCATCTCCGTGATGGCCTCACCAAATACTGCAAGCGCAGAATCTATAGGTCCTCTGGTGGTAAGATCAACCCCTGCTATCTTAAGAAGACTTACAGGATCCTTGGTACATCCGCCGGAGAGGAACTCCTTGTATCTATCTACAGCACTGTCCCCTTCCTTAAGGATCTTATCTGCGATCGCAACAGCTGCAGCAAAGCTTGTAGCGTACTGATATACATAGAAGTTGTAATAGAAGTGAGGAATCCTGCACCACTCCCAACCAATCTGAGGATCAGATATCATTTCATCACCAAAGTACTGCTTGTTAAGGCCCAGATACACGTCATACAGCGCCTCTGCTGTAAGAGGAGTACCCTCCTCAGCCATCTCGCAGGTCTTTCTTTCAAATTCCTCAAACATAGTCTGACGGAACATAGTGCTCTTGAAGCTCTCAAGGAAATGATTGATTATAAATGCCTTCTCCTCCTTGCTGGCTGCATGATCCTTCATATAATGATACAGAAGTACCTCATTGGTTGTGGAAGCAACCTCCGCTACAAAGATCTTATAGCCCGCATCGATGACAGTCTGTGCCCTGTTTGAATACCAGGTATGCATAGAATGACCCATCTCATGAACCAGGGTGAACACGTCATCCAGGGTGTCATTGTAATTAAGGAGCATATATGGATGCACCCCGTAAACGCCATCAGAATAAGCTCCGCCGCGCTTACCTTCGTTTTCTACCACGTCGATCCATCTGTTTTCATAAGCCTCTTTTACCACTTCAAGGTAGTCCTCACCCAGTGGTGCAAGCGCTTTTAAAGATATCTCTTTTGCCTCCTCGTAGGACACTTTCATGTCAAACTCCGGAATCATACCAACATAGACATCATACATATGGAGCTCATCCACTCCCAGGAGCTTTTTCCTAAGAGCAACGTATCTGTGCATCTTATCCATATTGTCGTGAATTGATGCAAAAAGATTGTCACAGACCGAAGGAGAAACGTTGTTATTGTTCACAGCAGCTTCAAAAGCTGAATTGTACTTTCTGGCCTTTGCCTCGAAGATACGTCCCTTCACCTCGCCGTCGTACATGGAAGCCCAGGTGTTCCTGAACTCCTCGTACTTGCCATAAAAAGCTTCAAAGCTGGCTTTGCGCAGTTCTCTGTCCTTGGACATCTGCGTAGGAACAAACCTTCCATTGGAGAGCTGTACCTCTTCTCCCTTTGAATCCTTGACTGATGGAAATTTCAGATCTGCATTTACAAGCATTCCAAATGACTTCTGGGATGCAGCCTGCACTTCCTGGGCACTGGCAAGGAGCTGTTCCCTCTCGCTGTCCAGCATATGGTCCTTAAGTCTCCTGATCTCACCTATCATGCGCTTGTAGCGCTCAAGCCCGGGAGCCTTGGCGTAATACTCATTAAGTTTTTCATCAGAAAGAGCAAGGATCTCCGGACTAATAAAAGCTGTCTTCTCCGATGCACCCACATAGGCAGACATTGCCCTCTGCTGAAGTGCCTGATACTTGGAGTCTCCGGTATCCTGATCCTCTCTCATATGAGCATAGCCGTATACACGCTCCAAAAGCAGCTCCAGGTCCTCGTTCAGCCTGCAAAGCTCAAGAAGCTTCTCTGCGCTCTCTGAGAGCTTTCCTGCATAAGAAGCTATTTTGTCTGCAACCTCACCGGCCTTTTTAAGCTCCTCTTCCCACTTGTTCTCATCTTCATAAATGTCCTCAAGCCTCCAGGTAAGCTCTACGGGCACCTCATCTCTTTTTGGTAATTTATTCTGCATATTTTTTCCTTCCTTTTCACTTCTAAAACCCTTGTGATTTTGCGTCACATACTAATTCTACTCCACTGCGCCCAAAAAGAAATGGTATAATTTTCATTGAAGTATGAAAAATACAAGAACAAAATATATATGATATATAACTCATATAAAATGCCTATGGAACACTATGCTTACATTTTAGAATGCGCAGACCAAACCTACTACTGCGGATATACCAACGATCTTGAAAAGCGCCTGAAAACCCACAACCTGGGCAAAGGCGCCAAATATACCAGAGCCAGACTTCCGGTTTCTCTGGTCTACTACGAGGTCTTTAAGACCAAGGAGGAAGCCATGAGCAGGGAATGGCATTTAAAACAGCTTTCTCACGCAGAAAAAAAGGCGCTGGCCTCCAAGGGAAGCCCACGCCTTTAATCCTGTTTCTTTATTCTTATAATCTAATTACCAGAACAGTCTCCTCAAAATACTTGAAACCACTTTGACAACTGTCTTAACTACTACTCTCACAGCCTTTACAACCGGTGCGATAACCTTGATGATTGGAGCAGGTGTGTAGGATGGCTTATCCGGCTGTGATGGCTCATCATTTCCGGGCTCGTCATTTCCAGGCTCCACGCTCGGCTCATCATTTCCGGGTTCGTCATTTCCAGGCTCCACGCTCGGGTCATCATTTCCGGGTTCTTCTGTCTCAATTCCAAGGAACTTCATAACCTCTTCTTTGCTTGCAAAGCTGTCTGTGCTGCTGGAAGTGAAATAGCTCTTTTCAACAGTGATGTTCTTGTTGTCCGAAAGCTGCTCACCACCACCATTGTTGTTGAAGATGTAAGTAAGTGTTCCGGACTCGATAGCCTTTGTAGGAACTGTGGTCTTGTACCAGTTTGTTCCCTCTTCTCTGTCCATGCCTTTTCCTGGCCATCCGCCGATGAGGTTGTTGTACTCACCGTTTGATCCGCCATAGATGTAAAGAGCTACGTTCTGCCATGCCTCGTTATCTGCCTTCTCGTTATAGAAGTAAACATCTGTGTAGGTGATTTCCTCATCACCGGCTATAGCTTCCATCGCTTCCTTCTTGGAACCATACTTCTGATAAGAAAGGCCATTGTGAAGGAAGAATCTGTACTTCATATCAGTGATCTTCATATCACTGGTCTGCTTGCCGTTATTGCCGTTGTTGAAGATGATGTTGAGCTCTTCTCCTGCTCCTGCGTTAAGAACGATCTTGTACCAGCCGTCCTCTTCAAGGGTCATCTCAGTTCCGGGCCACTCGCCAAGAGCTGTTGCCCCCCATGAGTAAGCATAAACGCTCTCCCAGCCCTCTGTATTGTAGAAGTAAGCTGTTGTAAAGCTTCCTGAAACACCAAGGGCATCCTCAGCGTCCTTCTTGCTTGTGTATCTGTTTACGATCAGCTGTCCGCTTGACTTCTCAGCATCAACTGCAAGGTAAATATCCTTGCTCTCAGGTGTGATTCCTTCAATATTTACTGTCTGCTTGTCGCTTCCATTGTTGAAGATCAGGTTAAAAGAGTCAGCCTCGCCCTGAACTTTAACGTCTGCTCTCCACCAGCCTTCGCCTTCATTTGCTGCAGCTTTTCCCGGCCATCCGCCAAAGAGCTGTGTTCCGTCTGAAAGCCATCCATATACATTAACTGTCTGCCATGCTTCTGTGCCGAAGAAGTAAACAGGGTATGTGTGGATCCCAAGGGCTTCCTCAGCCTCTTTCTTGGAGAAATAAAGTGTATCTGAACCAAGTGTTGCAAAGGTTCCGCTTGTAGCTGTGACATTGTAGGAAGGTGAAACCTTGCTGCCGTCAGCAGTCTCAAAGCTAAGTTCAAACTCCTCGTCCAGTACTGTTGCCCAGAACCAGCCGTCTTCATCATTTATTGTAGAAAGTGTCTCACTCTGGCCATCTACTCTTGCTACTACGCTGTCCCAGTTCTCTGAATTGTAGAAGGATACTACTGTTCCTGTTCCCTCCTTCTTCTCAGAAAGAACTGCTACTGATCTGCCCTCAACGCTACCATAGATTATTCCGTCTTTTACAAGGAATATCTCATCACTTCCCTCAACCTGGTTAGCGTAGGTTCCGTCCTCAAGAAGTGTCTCAGCGTTGATGGTTGTTCTTGATAGTCCGCTGTTGATGATAACTGCTCCCTGTACATCCTCGCCCTTTCTCTCAACCATTACAGTCTGGATATTTCCACCGGGATTTGAGATGTACTCATCAGCATCCAGCATCTGTCTGCGGAAAAGATTTACTGCCTTAACCTCAGGTGCCTTGTAGATGTCGCTTCCTGCTTCACCCATCAGGTTGTTTCCGTATGGATTCTCTGCTGAGCTTCCGTCAGGTCTGCTGAAGAAAAGAGGTGTTCCGGCCTTTCTTGCGCCAATAAAGGACCATCCAAGGATAACCTGCTCATCGTTTATGGATTTCCAGCAGCTCTCGCTGTCGTTCATGTAGTTATCATGAGACTCAACCCATGTGATCAGCTTCTCTTCATCTGCAGTGTAGGTTCTGCCGTTTACTGTCTCATCATAGATCTCGTAGCTTGTAATCTTGTCTGCTGAAAGATTTCCGCTTGCAAGAGCAGAACGAAGGTTAGCGCCGTAGTTGCTGGCTGTTGTGCCTCCGATGTACTCCTGATATGCAGGAAGTCTGTCAGCTGATCCCTGAAGAACTTCTCCATATACGAAAAGCTCATCATAGCTCTTTGTTCCAACTTCATCTGAATATTCGTTGAGAGCTTCCCTCATATTTGGATAGAAGGTATTTCTGTCAGCGTCATCGTAAGATGAAGGAACAGGATCATCAGGAAGGGCAATATGCTTGGCTGTATCGATTCTGAATCCGTCTGCACCAAGATATACGCAGTCCTTCAAGAACTCATAGAAATATTCCTGGAAGCTGATGTTCTCTGTATCAACATCAGGAAGTCCACCCATCTGATAGTAGGTGAGCTCAAGTCTGTCTGAGAATCCGCCGGCTGTCATGCCTGTTGTGTGGTAGAGACTGTCCTTTCCACCTGCAGCTTCTACAAGATCCTCAGAAACATTTGAAAGTGAAGGTGTTGTGTGATTTGGAAGGATATCGACAATAACTGCGATTCCGTACTCATCAGCAACATCGCACATATGCTTGAATTCATCTCTTGTTCCCAGCTGGTAATTACCGATCACCCAGTCTGTTGGCTGATAGTGGTAGTACCACATTCCATTGGGACCATGGAGGTTCATGCCTGAATCAGTATCAAGGCACTCATTTATAGGTGATGTCTGAACCGCAGTGTATCCTGCATCTGCAATGTCAGCCATGTTCTCGGCTATAGTATTGAAGCTCCAGCAGAATGCCTGAAGGATCGCTCCATCATGGACATTTGCCCTTGTAACTGCGCTATTGTCAGCTTCTTTCTTTTCTCTGGATGCATAGTTTGCAGTAACCTTTGATTCTGCCTTGGTTACTGTATACTCCTCTGCCTTTAATGCTGATGTAACATCCAGTTCGTCCTTTTTGGTTACATCTTCCTCTAAAGCCTCTTCTTCGTCCGTTTCAACAGCTTCCTCAGTTTCAACTGCTTCTTCAGCAGTTTCCTCCCGGTTTTCGCCATACTTTACTTCAAGGTCATTCTTCTCTCCGGCATCTTCTGTTTCCTTTGCTTCAAGGGCCTTCTTTTCCCCATTTTCTTCAGTGCCCTCGTCAAAAGAACTTTCAACGGCCTTATCATCTTCTCCGGTACCGCTCTGGTCCTGGCTTTCCAGGACAATTTCTTCCTGTGCAGGCTCAGCTGCCAGCGCTCCGGAAACGTTTCCGAAAGAGCTCAAAAAAATAGACAGTCCTAAGCCTGTTGACAATAATCCCCTAAGCCACAAATTCTTCTTTCTCATATAACCTCCCTTTGTGCCTTGTGCCGTATGGATCAAATCCATACTTGTTTACAGTTTCATTTTAGTTAACCGTTTACCCTAGGTTAACACCGGTGCTCTTATTATATTTTCTCAGTCCAAAAGCTGTCAATTGTGTAAAACCTCAAATAATCGGCACGCTTTTTTGTTCATTCTGCTTAGAGGCCCGAATAATACTAAAGCTGCAATATAGTAAACCGCTTAACATCCATGTTTCAATCGATTGAACTATTCAGGTTTTTGGGGGATATGCAAGGAGTTTTATCTGATTCTGATGTCTGTCAGAGCGCAGCGATCACCTGTGAGCGCAACGTAGATTTTTCCGGGGTTTTCATTGATAACAGTTGTATTTTCAATGTAAACTCCGAGATTCTCAGTGGTTGTAAATACAGTATTACCCTTCTTTTCAAAGGTCACCTCGCACTCTACGCCCTCTTTGTTACTCTCTTTCCAGGCTTCCCATCCCGGGAAGTTATCTTTTTTCTTCATGATGAACCTGTTCTCAGAGTACTGATCCTTGATCTCATTCTCACCATTGATCTTGATCAGGGCATACTCATGATAGTTTTCGCCATCAACCTGACCATTATCGGAAGAATAGATTACGATGTACGGGCAATGCCAGATAAAGCTTGCCACCGGAAGACTCATGGTGTGGAAATTGATCCTTAGTTTGTTCTTAAGCTCTATCCCATCCGTCGCAGCAGAACGGGTCTGACTTATCTGAATATTCTTCAGGTCAGACTCCATGTGGTCGATATAGCTTACCTCTTCGGATATTCTCGGAATATAATTATCATCGATCATCTGTCCTGTCTGATCGATGGTTATATCACTTATATCGCAGTTTTCGCCGGTTAAGCCAATATAAACAGAAGTAGAACCATCCATAATGGCAATGATGTCCTCCTTCTCATATGCAGGTCCTCTCATTATGAGCTTAATATGATCATCCGCTTTGGCAGCTATTATCTCGTATTGATCTTTCTCAAGCTTCTCATAGCCGGCAGCCTGATCAAGCTTTGTCTCCTGAATCTTTCTTGCAGCGGTGGTTATGCTGTGTTCGTCAAACCATATCTCTCCGTACTCCTGGTAATGGTAGGCTCTTATAGCCTTCTCATCAGTGTGGACACGACGGTCATAAGAGTCGAAAAGTACGATGGAAGGTGCGCTGAAAATATCCTGCTCCTCTTTGGATGTATCACAAGTAAACCTGATGTAGGTCAGGTATCCGCTCACAGGAATGCCAAGTGAAATGGCGTCTCTGTATGCCCCGCAGGAAAGCTCTTTTTCAACGATTGAAATGTCGTCATGGCTCTTTCCCCTGGATTCCTCGTCTATGATCTTTACCATAAGACCGGCAAACTCAGGGTCAAACTCAACACCCGCGCCCTTTACAAATGTCTCTCTGGCAACAAAGTCAGGGCGGGCGTCACGATATCTCTTTGGGGTAGTCATGGTGACATAGGTATCTGCCACAGCAATTATTCTGGCAATCTCCGGTATTTCCTCTCCCTTTAGCCCTTCCGGGTATCCTGTTCCGTTATACCTCTCATGGCTGTACCCTGCACCAAGGCTAAGATAAGGAAACTCCGTGATATTGGACAAAATCTCTTTTCCTATAACAGGCTTCTGCCTGAAAGCCTCGATATCCCATTTATTCGGATCATCCTCGTTCTTGATTACCGCATCGGGAATTCCGATAAGACCTACATCGTGGAGCAGAGCAGCATAATATGCCTCCTCACACTGCTCTTCGCCAAGTCCACAGCGGGCGGTGATCTTTCTGGCATATTCCGCCACCTTCATGGCATTTCCCTTTACGAAGTCGTCCTTTTTTTCTACAGCAGATACAAAGGCCTTGGCTGTCTGGTCGAAAAGCCTTTTCATCCTCTGCTGCTCACCCTGCATGTTCTGGATCTCAATATTATGGGCATGCTCTACAGTATCATTTATATCCAGGTATGTAAAAATGTACAGGCTTACAGAAACAGCAACCATGGCCATGTTTACAATGGAGATCCCATAGATAAAAATCTGGAGAATCCCGCAGAAAATTGGCACAAAAATATATAGCAGCAAGGAAGCATAAATAAGCTTGCTGACACTCTTTTTATACATCCTTATAACGACGTACTGAATAAGCGGAGCTACTATCGGGATAACGTAAGCAATAAGAAAACCCTGTCCCCTGTGGTACAGATTATTCTCATCAAAGTAGTAGTATAGATTCGAAAATGCAGCTACTACAGACAGGAACATGCCAAAGAAAGACATAACTGTAGCCACATTCAAAAGACTTTCAGCTGTCTTATTTTCTTTTGCATCTTGAAACAGATTTTTCAGATACATGTTAAATGAGAAAACAACCCCGGATGTAAGGAAAAAAACCAGAAAATTGCTGACCCTTACCATGATATAGCCCATGTGGCTGGAATCCCCTGCATAGATATAAGCCAGTCTGTCAAACCACAAAAGGAAAAAGGCCACAATTTCCATCAGAAACAAAGACCACTTTCTTCTTGTATCAAGGAACCGGGTTATCAACAAAAGAATTGCCATCATACCGCAGGCTCCGCACAAAAGAAGCATGATATTCAGTTGGTTTGACCTTATAAACTCAAACATTAACTATCCTTTTATTTGTGGAGAATAAAGAATTCGTTCAGCTTTTCCAACAGTTCTTCCCTCTGGATATTCTTCAAAAAATAACCTTCGGGCTTTAATGAAACTACCTTCATAACGCTCTCTTTGTCGCTCTTTCCGGTGAGGAACATTACAGGAATGGACTTGGTCTCCTCGTCGGCCCTTAGCATCTCGAGGACCTGAGCCCCGGTGGTTATAGGCATCTCATGGTCAAGAAGGATCAAGTCAACACTGTTTTTCCCAAGCCACTTGATGGCCTGAAGTCCCGAGTTGGCCATAAATACCTTGTAGCTGCCCTTGAGCCATTCCCTTACAAGTCCCAGATAGTTGGGATCATCATCCACCACCAGAATGCTCTTTTTGTACTCTCCCATTTTCATTTTCTCAAAAAAGCTGGAGACAGCTTTAACATAACCGGCGTTATCTACAGGGCGGGAAAATGTCTCGAATATCAGGTCTCCGGGGATCAAATCCCCTACCATTTCCAGATCAAGCTTCTCACCTATAAGGATCATCTGAAGGCCTCGCTCCTCCATGACGTCGATCAGATAATGTGTTACCTCCTCGTGGAGAATATTGGTATCCTCCATGTACAGGGTGACCAGAGAAACGCCTTCCATTTTTTTGCTTATGTCGTCAACGGTAGCGGGAACGTATTCGCATTTTATCCCTGCTTCCTGTGCCTTCCCCAAAAGAACCCTTACAATAAATGATTCTTTTTCTCCTATTACGATCATCTTGTTTTCCGACATATTCTCTCCTTTTTTGGAAGCCTTACTGACCTAATAGTGCTTCCATCCCTTCCCAATCAAATACTTTTAGCATCTTTGCAAGCTCTGCCATCTTTTCTTTATCTTCCTTTGGAAGATTGTAACCCTTAAGCTGATCAAGTATCATCTCCACAGCATCGTAATCCATCTGCGGAATCATATCCCTTAGAGCCTCGTATGCGTCCTTCAGCTCATCTTCCGGGATGTCCTCTTTGCCTGAATCGTCCTGATCTGCGCTCTCTGCCAGTCTCGACAGCTTATCCTCATATTCCATATAACCCTTTAGCAGCTCATCGGTGTACATATCGATAAACTCTTTGTTTTCCTTGTTACCGGCTTCTTCAAGCTTTTCAGCCAGCTTCGACATTTCTGTAGCGCCTATGATCCTGCAGGAACTCTTAAGGGCATGGACCTTTATAGTGTAAAGCCTTATATCTCCGGCCTCGTATGCATCTGAAATAACCTTGGCATTTCCCTCTATTGTCTCAAGGAACAGCTTCAGTGAGAATATGAACTGGGAAATTCCGCCGGAATTCTTTATTCCCTCATCCACATCTATTCCCTCTACATCATAGATCCAGTTAAGCTCCTGAGGAATACTATCAAGCTCTGCCACTGCATCTTCTCTCTCGGGCTTAAACATGATCTCCTCAGGAAGATGGCGCATAATGGTCTTCTCAAGAGCAAGGCTGTCGATAGGCTTTGACAGATAGCCGGTAAAGCCCTTGGATTTATAGAATTCCTCTCCTGCTGTAGCATTTGCCGTAAGGGCATAAACCGGTATATCCGGATCAAACTCCCTGATATGTCCCACCGTCTCAATACCATCCATGCCGGGCATCATGTGGTCCAGAAGAACAACATTGAATTTGGTGCTCTTCATCTTCTCAAGGCACTCCTCACCGCCTGTTGCAGTGGTGACAAATATCTTGGTAGCCTTAAGAAGGCCCTTTATTACGTTCAGGTTCATCGGGTTGTCATCAACAACCAGAACATCAGCATCAGGCGCAACAAACTGAGGCACATATGGCCCCTTTACATCAGAATCGTCGTGTTCCATAAACGCGCCAAGCGGAGTGGCATCAACAATCTTCTGATCCAGTGTCAGTATAAACTCTGAGCCCTCTCCATAAACGCTCTCACAGGTTAGTGTACCACCCATAAGCTCGGCAAATCTTCTGGAAATATCAAGGCCAAGTCCGGTGCCCTGAATACCGCTGTTTTTCTGCTCGTCAAGCCTCTCATAGGCGGTAAAGAGCTTGTCCATGTCTTCCTGCTTAACACCGATTCCGGTATCTTTTACCGAAAACCGGATCTTAGCCATATCATCATGGCGCTCATCCATTGAAACAGACAAAACAATCATACCCTTGGCTGTGTATTTAACCGCGTTAGTCAAGAGGTTAAGCACTACCTGTTTAATCTTCCCGTCATCGCCATAGAGACGTTTTGGTATCAGGTCATCAACCACGACATCAAACATCAGCTCTTTTTCTGTGCTCTTGACACGGATCATGGAAACAGTGGACCTTAAAAGCTCCTGTACATCATACTCCTGCTCCACAAGATGCATCTTTCCGGACTCAATCTTGGAAATATCAAGAAGGTCATTGATAAGGCCAAGAAGAGTATCTGAAGCATTCTTGATGTCAAAGGCATAGTTCATCATGGACATGAAATATCCCTTGGGAACATCTGTGGCGTCCTCTCGCATGATCATCTCATCCATGCCCAGGATGGTATTAATAGGTGTGCGGATCTCGTGGGAAATGTTGGCCAAGAACCTTGTCTTGGCTGAATTGGCACGTTCCGCATCATCCTTTGCCTGCCTTATTTCATTATACTGCCTTCTGATGACAGTATTCTTCATTACACGCCATACCATAAAGCCTGTCAAAAGAGCTATCAGAATAAGGAACAATACTCTGACGATCAAAAGCTCGGTAAACTTGGACTTCTTGACAATCTTTACAGTTTCTTCCAGCACAACATTCTTTTTGGCATTGTCCAAAACCTGGATATGAAGCTTGTAATCACCATGGTTCATGCCTGTATATTCCAAGGCAGGAAGATTACTTCTGGAAACCAGGATCTCATCATCCTCATCGCCCTCCATAAAAATGCGTACAGGCGGATCGGTAAGCGTATAGTCAAGCACTGACACTATGATCTTCACTCGACCTCCGGATGCAGGTAGCGTATATCCCCCCTGCCCGTCTGCCATGATCTTCTTGTCGCCGCTATAGACTGCCTTAACCCCTGCCTTTACAAGCAAATCTTCCTCAAAGAAATGATTGATGTTAACAAGACATACTCCTGTTCTGCCTGCAATAAATAAATTGCCTTTTTCATCAAGCCCGCTGTTGGAAACGGCTGTCGGAGTACTTACTACACCGTTGGAAAGAGTATACAGTCTGTAATCTTTTACATTATTTTCCACCATATCCTGAGTGTCGACCACATAAATACCGGCGGAGGATATTACCCACATTTCACCGTTCTCATCAAAGAACAGATCATAGTTATTGGTATAAGGGAATGTAGTTACCTGAGTAACCACCTCATTCTTCATATACTGAATGGAGTTGGAAGTTACGAGCCAGTATAGCCCCCTTTCCTCATCCTTTTTTATCTTCATGATAACGTCGCTGGAAAGTCCGTCTTCTCTTCCAATCCTCCGTACATCGTCGCCGTCAACAACATAAATCCCATCGCCGTCAGTTCCCACATAAATCTTTCCGTTATCGCCTTCCGCCAGGGAAAGAAATACCGTATTTTTGATCACGGGATCTGAAGATACAACTCTTTTGACCTCGCCGTCCTTAATCTGAGCAAGGCCAATATTAGTGCCCGCAACGATTGACCCGTCTTTTGCCTGTATGGTGCACCTTATCTCATTGCTGGGCATACCTTCATCCACAGTATAGTTTGTGATCTCGCCATCCTTGGAGTAGCACACAAGTCCCAGCACATTATTAAATGTAGATATCCACAAATTGTCGCTATCGTCTTTCATAAGGCAGCGTATTCTGGAACTACCGATAAAGTCAGTCAGTTCATTTTCCACTACCCGGGTGTCTTTTCCCAGAATTCGAAGTCCGCTGTCTGTTCCCACGTAAAGAACACCTCCAACAAGGCAGGTGGTATTAATTACCTCCTTTGGAAGTTCTGTCTTCTGAGCCAGATCTATAAAATTGCTGGTAACAATCTTCATTACCCCCTGAGTAGAAGATGCAATCCAGATATTTCCCTGATAGTCCGAAGTGAGCATTTCTATCCCGTTGTTTACTGCCAGGTCCTTGATCAGGTGGAAGCTGAAGTTGTTATCAAGATACCCCACCTGGCTGGTGGATGAAACCCAGACTCTTCCGCAGTCATAATTGATCCAGTGTACCAAATTAAGTGGTGCAACAGACAAATGACTCATTTTTCTTGCATTTTCTCCAAATTTGCCATAATAAATCTCACTTCCCTCGGTGCCGATATATAAATACCCTGCATTATCCGGATCCGCAAGGATATGGGATATTCTGTTAACAAGGCCAAGCTCCTGGCTGTTTATGCACTGAGCAACCATCTTATCCTTTATGGCAAAGATCTTTCCATTCTTGGTCTGGCCATAGACAATATCATCGGGGCCACAATCAAGGCTCAGGATCCTTTCTTCATTGATCCTGCTGTCGTTTATAACATGAATATTAAGGCTTCCATCTGCATAGCATACTCCCGCCGTCGTTCCAATATATACGTTGCCGGCCTTGTCCTCCGTGAATATTCTTACAGATGAAGAAGGAAGGCCATCAAGATATGTTATCCAGGTCGCCCTCTCGCCATCAAGCACAACGACACCGTTGTCGTTAGTCCCAACCCAGATCCTTCCCCTACTGTCCTCAAACAGTCCTCTGCCACTGGTAAGTCCCTCTGAGGAAGTGACCTTCTCAAAAACATTTCCGTCATAGCGAAAAATTCCGCTGTAGCTTCCTATCCAGATATATCCGTCACTTGATCCCAGAACATAGTTGGCATCAGAGGTTGGAAGGCCATTTGTAGCATCATAAACCTTCATGGCATATCCGGAAGAGTCGATCTGTCCCGTAACAGCATAGCCTCCACCAATCTTGGGAAGCTCCTGTTCAGCAGAAATCTCTTCCTCCTGCTTGCTGCCTGCATCTTCCGCCGCCTCCACCCGGGCATAGCTGCCCCATACCGTTCCGGCTGCAATAAGTGCACCAAAAGAAGCTGCTATGAAGTTATAAAAACATTTCTTCTTCAGCATCCAATTTCCTTTATGCATCTCTGTTATACTTCTTCAAAATAACCTTTACTTCAGGCAGATTGTCCAGGAAAACTTCCACACACTTGGGGTCAAACTGAGTTCCTGAGCCTTCTTTAATAATATCAAGTGCTTTTTCAAGCGGAAATGCCGGCTTGTAAACTCTTGGAGAGGTAAGCGCATCAAATACATCCGCTACGGCCATGATACGAGCTGACAGCGGAATCACTTCTCCATGGAGTCCCTCAGGGTAACCCTTCCCATCCCATCTCTCATGGTGATAGGCTGCCATGTTCCTGGCTTCCTTCAGATAGTTCTCGCCTTTGACAGTACTGATGGCATCCTCCATAATTCTTTTTCCTGAGGTAGTATGGGTCTTTATGATCTCATACTCCTCATCCGTAAGTTTTCCGGGTTTATTGAGGACCGCGTCGGAAATATTGATCTTTCCTATATCGTGAAGGGGCGCTGAGCGCACAACGTCAGAGATAAACTTAGGAGTGATCTTTTCTGCGTAATAACCCTTCTTCTTGAGGCCATCAACAATGATCTTTACATAGGAAGCAGTTTTTTGTATGTGCGCTCCTGTGTCGGAATCCCTGTTTTCAACCATGTCTGCCATGGTTATGATAAGTCCGTCCTGCATCTTGGCTGTTGTATCCGACAGGCGGCGCAGATCACGCATCTGTTCAGCAAGATTCAGTGTCATGGTACAAATGGAATTATAAAGCAGCTCAACTTCATCCTGAGTCTCTATGGCAACAGCCCGTATATTTCTTACGTTCTTGTCCAGCTGTTCCTGCTCATATCCAAGATTTGAGAAATCATCAACACATTTGGCCATGCTCTTTATGGGATAGACCATTGTAACGTTGGTAACCCAAAGATTATGTGCCAGAACAAGGATAAAAAAACCTAACAGGATAAAAAAAGACTTTATCATAAAGCTCTTCATATAATCCTGCATATTGGTGATGGAAACATCCGCAACAGCATAGCAGGCAACCCTGCCTCCGGAATCTTTTATAGGATAAAAGATGGATCTCATCCAACCGCCTATGCTGCCATGTTCAATGGGATTTATATTCTCTCCTGCCAAGAGCTGCGGTACATATGGCAGAATATTCTCATCATATTCAACCTTTTGAGGTGCCAGCGCGGGATCATAACCAAGGTCAAAGATCAAACGCCCGGAGCCCTTCTCAAACTTGATGAAATACAGACTTTCCACAGCCTGGGAAGTATCTTGTATTATACGAAGCATGTCCTGGGTCTCTGTAAAACCTTCTGCACTTTCTCCCATGGATATATAATCATTTATCCCGGCAGGGTCGATGACTGATTCCGACAGCCTTAGCACATTAACTGCGTCAATTGTCTTTTCCTGCTTTAGGTTGTTGTAATAGAGGGAAAAACCGATCCAGCCTGTCACTACCACAAGCAAAAGTGATGTGCCAATGATAGTCGCTGTCGCCCTGCCCCTCATATGGTGCTTGTTCTTATCGCCCCACTTTTTAAGCTCCGCTATTTCTTCCATGGTAAGTGGCTTCTGTTTCCAGTTACCTCTCTCAATCGCGTCAAGCTTATCCTTTGGAATTACGGTGAGAAGAACCAGGGCCACAATGGCAGATATTCCTTTGTCCAGGATATTTAAAATAAGAATGTAAATGAAATATGCCCAAAACAGGTGAATTCCCACAGAAGTAGCAAGGAGCTGCGTGGTTTCGGATTTCATGGCAATCCGTGCACCATCCAGAAGATACCAGTTCATGACCGCACTGACGCAGCCACAAAAAAGACCAATTGCAAGAATATAGATCATAAAATTCAGGATTTTTTTGATCGAGAACCGTCTGATAAACCATACAGTAAAAATGGCTACCAATGCATTCATAAAGCCAAAGTAAACGGCGTCAGGATTAAAGATGCCACATATAGCATTTGTAAGAACTGCCGTAAGTATTCCGGGGAAAAGACCTCCTATAGCTGATACGGCAATGGTCCCAATGGTGTCCAGAAAAAAATACAACCCAAATCTGTTCATCAAAAAAGAAAGCAGTACATTGATCAGCGTTCCGAACAATGCCAGCCAGATTCGCAATTGGGCTCCACCTTTTGTTGTACCTGATGTCCTAAAATCAGCCATAATTCTCCATAGAAAAGAATCCGCATGCTATAAGTGCCAACACATCAACGCGATATAGCGCATATCTATTATCATGATATCACATTACACGTACTGTTACTAGGGCATCTAAAGCTCGGAAAGCATGGATTCTATGCCATCCCAGTCAAAATTTCTATGAAGTTTTTCTAATACTTTTATAAAGTCTCTGTCCTTCGGAGGAAGAGTGTATTCATTAAGCTCTGAAAGGACCATTTCTACTGCATCATAGTCCATCTGAGGAGCAAATTCCCTGATGGCCTCGTATGCATTTTTAAGACTGTCAGAGGAGATAGGTGGTTTGTCATCGGACTGTGCCCTCCCGTCATCCCCAAGTGTTTCTATAGGTGCAAGTTTTCCCTTGAAGGACCTGCATATATCAAGTAGAGTCGATGTTTTCTGTTCTATAGTATCCCGATCTCCACGATCTCCGGCATGTTCCAATTCCTCTGCCAAAGCCGACAGCTCTTTTGCCCCCATGATCCTGGCGGTACTCTTTAGGGAATGAACCTTGATGGTGTACATTTCAATGTCTCTGCCAAGGTATGCCCCTTCTATCTCCTGAACCCTGTTATCGAGGGTTTCGTAGAAGGTCCTTACAAACTTGATGTACTGTACAGGCATTCCACAATTCTTAATGCCTTCTGACGCATCAATTCCCTCAAGTTCATCTATCCATTTTAAATTATCGGGTATTTCCATGATGTTATCCTTCAAACGTCGTTTTTATGCTATTCTATTTAATAAAGTATACGCTTTTTTCTGTGAATTTAAAGTCAACACATATATTAAATTAGAAGGTTTTTACTCATGAAACTAACCAGAATATCATCCATCAGGCTGATTCCCTTAAGCTTTATGGGGGCAATCCTGATAGGAGCTCTCTTACTAGTACTGCCCATTTCATCCGCCAGCGGCCAATGGACGGACTTTATAACTGCACTGTTTACTGCCACCACCTCCATCTGTGTTACAGGCCTTGTGGTCGTGGACACCTTCAGCTACTGGAGCACCTTTGGACACATTGTGATCCTGTTCCTTATTCAGATCGGTGGCTTTGGGATCATCGCAGTAATATCCATGATTCTGCTCCTTTCGCAAAAGAAATTTTCCCTAAGCGGTCGCAAAATGCTTCAGGATGCCCTTAATCTTGATACAGATACCGGAGTCCTCAACATGCTCATCAGAATATTCAGAGGTACGCTTATTGTGGAGCTGTGTGGTGCTTTTTTGTATTGTTTTGCTTTCGTTCCCAGATTTGGCCTTGCAAAGGGCATCTGGTTTTCCCTCTTTAATTCCGTATCTGCATTCTGTAACGCCGGAATAGACATAATCGGTCCCGACAGCCTGATTTCTTTTTCCTCAGACCCTCTGGTACTTGTTGTAACCATGGCACTTATCATCCTTGGAGGACTGGGATATGTAGTCTGGTTTGACCTTACCATGGTCGCAGAAAAAGGCATAAAGAGCAGATTCAACCCTGTGCAGATATTCAAGAGATTCAGCGAGCACACAAAGCTGGTTCTGACCCTTACCTTTGCGCTGATACTAACCGGATGGATAGTCATTTTCTTTGCGGAATACAACAATCCCCTCACCTTAAAAGAGATGAGTCTTGGAGATAAGCTTCTCAATAGCCTCTTTCAGTCTGTAACCTTAAGGACCGCCGGGTTTGCGTCCTTCTCACAAGGTGGAATGACTGAGGTTTCCTGCCTTATTTCCTACGCACTTATGTTTATAGGTGGATCCCCCATCGGTACTGCCGGCGGTATTAAGACAGTGACCTTCTATCTGGCGATCATGGGCATAATATCTTACATCAAGTCGGAGGATTCCAACATCGTCTTCAACAGAAGAGTCAGTGATGAATCCATAAAAAAGGCCTCTGCCATAGTATATGTCAGCATGTTTTCGGTCATTCTGTTCACTCTTCTTTTAAATGCCACAAACCATGTGACTCTTCAGGACGCTTTGTTTGAGGTAATAAGCGGTCTTGCAACCGTAGGGCTTACCCGTGGAATCACCACCGGCCTTAATATTGCCGGCCGGCTGATCATAATAGTCTGCATGTACCTTGGAAGGATAGGGCCAATATCCATGGCAATCTTCTTTGCAGGTAAGGGCAGACAGGAAAACAAACGAAAATACATCGAAGGAAAGTTCTTCGTGGGATAAGGAGTAAAAATGAAGAAATCAATTGCAGTTCTCGGATTAGGAAAATACGGAAAGAGTCTTGCTCAGAACATGTACGAGCTGGGTTCAGACGTGCTCATAGTGGATATAGACGAGGAAAAGCTCAAGGAATTTGCTCCTTTTTCCACCTCTGCCATATGCGCGGATCTTACCAATGAGGACGAGGTCAACAATCTTGGCCTCAAAAACCTCGACGTGGTCGTAGTTGCCATGGGCGGCAATCTGGCAGCCAGCATCATGTGCGTAGCTGTCGCCAAGGAACAGGGCGTTCCGCTTATCGTCGCCAAGAGCTCTTCAGACCGAATGTCCTCAATATTGAAAAAGATCGGTGCCGACAAGGTAATTGTCCCTGAGGAATACGGCGGACAGCAGTCTGCAAGAATACTCTCCTCCGACACCTTCCTCGACTATTTCCAGGTGGATTCTTCCCTTTGCATGGTGGAGATGAAACCACTGGAAAAATGGGTCGGAAAGAACCTTATCGACCTCAATATCAGAAAGAAGTACAAGGTAAATATCGTAGCCACCAAGATAAACGGCCACTGGGAGGCAATTAATCCCCAGGATCCACTAAAGGCCAATAATCCCCTCCTGATCGTCGCTGACAAGGAATCCTTAAAGCGTATCGATAAGTGATAAAAATATTTCTGATATTACACAATTAAATCGTTGACAATTTAATTTAAATATGCCATTATTGTCTCAGAACATCAATTATTCATTTAAACGATTGGAGGACAATACTATGGAATATAAATTCACAACAGATAACTTTGAGGCAGAGGTACTTAACAGCGACATCCCTGTACTTGTAGACTTCTACGCAGACTGGTGCGGACCTTGCAAGATGATGATGCCTGTTGTAGAGAAAATGGCAGAAGCCTACGTGGGTAAGGTTAAAGTTGGAAAGGTTAATTCCGATGAAGAAGGCGAGCTTGCTCAGAAGTACAACATCATGTCTATCCCAAGCTTCCTTGTATTTAAGAACGGCGAGGTGATCAACAGCGCCATGGGTGCTATGCCTGCTGATGCTCTTGCCAAGATGCTTGACGCAGCGCTTTGATAACATCTGATATTTATAGGTTTTTTTCTTTTTAGCTACAAAGTTTTGGGTTTAAGGGGGTTATTATGGAGTATCGGCAGAACAGAAACGGCGAACCCATATCCATTCTCGGATATGGATGTATGAGATTTACAACCAACGGCAGAGGCATAGACATAGACAAGGCGGAGAAAGAGATTATGGCAGCCTTCGAAAGAGGTGTGAACTACTTCGACACAGCCTATGTCTATACAGGGAGCGAAGCAGCCCTTGGAGAGATCCTTGAAAGAAACGGCATCAGGGACAAGGTAAACATTGCTACCAAGCTTCCACAGTACCTTGTGGGAAGCAGAGCTGCCCTGGACAGGTACTTTGACGAGGAGTTAAAGCGACTTCGCACTGATCATGTGGACTACTATCTCATGCACCATATGACCGCCATGAACCAGTGGGACAAGCTTGAAAAGGTAGGAATAAGAGAATGGGTCGAAGCCAAGAAGGCTTCAGGCCAGATAAGGAACATCGGCTTTTCCTATCACGGAAACACAGAGGATTTCATCGGAATCCTTGATGCCTATGACTGGGATTTCTG
>DFGW01000198.1 GCA_002372465.1 Butyrivibrio sp. UBA3740 | reverse complement strand
ATGACTATATAATACGAGGTAATAATATGCGAATAAATGAACTTTTTAAGAATAAAGAGGTAACCCTCTCCTTTGAGGTGTTTCCTCCAAAGACAGACGCAGGCTATGAGGCGGTTGAAAAGGCTGCCAGTGAGATCGCAGCTCTTAAACCGGACTTCATGAGCGTAACCTATGGCGCCGGCGGAGGAACCAGTAAGAACACCGGGAATATTGCCGCAGGGCTTCAGGATAAATACAAAGTACCTGTGCTTGCCCATCTGACCTGTGTCTCATCCACAAAAGAACTGGTAAGAAGCGTGGTATCGGAGTACAAGGCTAAGGGCATCGAGAACATCATGGCCCTCAGGGGTGATATACCCAAGGAAGGCAGGATCGCCTTTGACTACAACCATGCAACGGAACTTATCTATGACATCAAATCCATAGATGACTCTTTTTGCATAGGTGGAGCCTGTTATCCGGAAGGGCACGTCGAGTGCGAAAGACAGTCGGAGGATATTGTACACCTGAAGGAAAAGGTGGATGCAGGCTGTGACTTCCTTACCACCCAGATGTTTTTTGACAACTCTACTCTCTATCAGTTCCTGTACAGGATAAGGGAGAAGGGAATTGAGGTTCCTGTTGTTCCCGGGATCATGCCTATCACCAATGCAAGGCAGGTGGGAAGGAGCGTTGCCCTCTCAGGTTCAACCGTTCCGCAGAAGATGAAGATCATGGTTGACCGCTTCGCAGACGATCCTGAGAAGATGAAGGAAGCAGGTATCATTTACGCCAGCGACCAGATCATAGACCTCATTGCCAACGGAGTAAGTCACATTCACGTTTACTCCATGAATAAGCCTGAGATAGCAGCAGGCATCATGAGGAATCTCGCTACAATTATCAGATAAATGGAGCAAAACTATGGATACAAATCTTAACCCACAGGGATTAAATCAAGAATCGGTACAGCAGCCTGCAGATCAGGAACAGGTACCAATGCCTGCAGACCAGGCGGGTGGTCAGCCTGCCCCGGAAGAAACAAAAGCAGACCCGCGCTTTAATATCACAGAGTCTGAGTTTGCCTATGCCCAGGAGGTCATCAAAAAGCTCTCCGATTATTTTGATGCCAAGGTAGTAGGGCAGAAGCAGCTGAAGTTTTCGCTGGTAGGCGCTATAATTGCTGACGGACATATACTTATAGAGTCTGTGCCCGGCCTTGCCAAGACCACAGCAGCTAAGGCTATTTCTGATGCGGTAGATGGAAAGTTTGCCAGGATCCAGTGCACACCGGACCTACTTCCCGGCGACATCATAGGAACCCAGATCTACAACCAGTCCACCGGTAAGTTTGAGAACATATTAGGTCCTGTTTTTGCCAACTTTGTTCTTTTGGATGAGGTAAACAGATCCAGTGCCAAGACCCAGTCCGCCATGCTTGAGGCCATGCAGGAGAAACAGGTTACCATTGGCGGAACAAGCTACCACATGCCTGAGGATATCTTTATCGTCATAGCAACCCAGAACCCCATTGAGCAGGAGGGAACTTACCCTCTTTCCGAGGCTCAGACTGACAGATTCCTGATAAAAGAAGTTATCACCTATCCTTCAGCCGGTGAAGAAGTAGAGATATTAAGCCGCATGGAGACAGGCGCCATCTCAAGAGTTGATCCTCCGGTCCTCACAATCAAGGATGTAGATAAGCTTCAGGAGATCGCAGAGAAGGTCTATGTTGATGAGGCCATCAAGTGGTACATCTCCAGCATCGTTGTAGCCAGCAGAAGAGCAGGGCAGATCCAGAACTTGGAGCTTGGCAAGTACGTCAGGATCGGAGCCAGCCCCCGTGCTTCCATTGCCTTCCTTAAGATGGCAAAGGCTGCAGCTCTAATGGTTGGAAGAACCTACGTCACACCTGAAGATGTGAAGCAGGTAAGTCATCAGGTACTGCGCCACAGGATCGGTCTTAACTATTCTGCAGTCGCTGACAACGTGCCTGTTGAGGCTGTTATTGATGCTATTGTTAATTCAGTAAAGGCGCCTTGATGAAGATTGATTATGAGTAT
Source organism: Butyrivibrio sp. UBA3740 (assembly GCA_002372465.1). Classification (GTDB taxonomy): domain Bacteria; phylum Bacillota; class Clostridia; order Lachnospirales; family Lachnospiraceae; genus Butyrivibrio. The sequence goes on along the minus strand of DFGW01000198.1, from coordinate 22,709 downwards.
CTGTCCAGGATAAGGCGGGCAGTAGCTCTTTATACCAAAAGAAAAACTTCAAATATCTTAGACGGTGATTTCCATTCGGTCCACAGGGGCAGGAGCATGGAGTTTGATGACCTGAAGGAATATGTCTACGGCGATGACGTCTCAGACATTGACTGGAAGTCCTCCTCCCGTATGAACACAATCCTGGTCCGCAGATACATGACAGACAGAAGACACAACGTGATGTTCATCTGCGACAGAGGCAGGAAGATGCTGGGAGATACCAGTAAGGGAGAGGCCAAGAAGGAACTGCTCCTTATGACCTTTGGAACCCTTGCCTATATAGTCGGCCGAAACGGGGCGGACTTTGCCCTTTCCTATTCCGGTGAGCACAGCGCGGTAAAGAGCTATTTCAAGTCCGGAACGGATCACCTGGAGAAGCTCCTTTATGACTATGAGGCAAGGTGCACCACAGATTCTGCCTACAGCCTGACCCAGACCATGGAAGAGGTCCTTAACACAGTACGTAAAAAGATGATCATATTTCTTTTGACGGATATGGAGGGACTCTCCCGGATAAGTGAGGGGCTTATAAAGAGTATCACTACAGGCCACGACCTTCTTGTGATCAACATCGATGACGCATTTCTTACAGGAGACGTGGTCTTTGATAACGAGCAGGGATTGTACGAAAGGTTCTTTTTATCCCATAGCAAGGCTCTGCATCAGGAGGAGGTAAGGCAGAGGGAAGAAATCCTTGACAGGGCTTCTCAGATCTGCAAGCGCAACAAAGCGTGCCTTACCACCATCCGGAGGGAAGAAGAGATCATCGAGAGCACCATCTCCCTGCTTGAGAGGTACAGAAATGGTTACTACGGTTAAATTGCAAAACCCATTTGAATACAGCTGGTGGGTGGGAGTTATTGCGCTCATCCTTCTTATCGGGGCCCTGGCTGTGATCATCTACACTATTGTGAAGATGCTGGGATACAGGCAGAAGAAACTGCAGGACAGACCTGCTTATCGCAAGATCGTCATGACCCCGGAGGTGCTTGTCAGGGTCAAGAACCAGTATTCACAGAAGGTTCAGAACATTGCCAGCAAGTACCGCGGCGGATTTATCAGTAAGAGGGACGGCTATCAGGAACTGAGCGCCGTTATCAGAGAATTTGTCCACGAAGTCACCGGGATAAATGTTGAGACTTTCACCGTTTCGCAGGTGAAGGCCATGGGCATCAGAAAGCTGGATGTCCTTATGGAAGAATATTACGTGCCGGAGTTTGCAGAGGATGAGAGGTCCGAGGGAAAAGACCTTTTGGCATCCTGTAACACGGCAGTGGGAGTGATCAGATCATGGAGCTGATGTATGTAAATATCGTCATCATAGGGATCGTCGTTCTGCTGGCTGCTCTCCTTGGCCTTTTTTTTATACATCGGCGCAGTAAGGGCAGATTTGTGGACGGCACCAGAGCCGCCAACACCGCCAGGATCAGGCAGTCCAAGCTCTACAAAAGCCTTAATATCAGGTACAGAGTGCTGTCAGCTGTTATGCTTGCAGGACTTGTGGGAAGTATAGTCTCAGCTCTTTTTCTGGCAGCAAGGCCCTACAGGACCGACGACGTTGTCAGCGGAGTCAAGAAAAGAGATATCATCCTGTGCCTTGATGTTTCCTATTCTTTGTATGACTTGAACTGTGAGCTGACTGATTACCTGAAGGGCGTAGTTGCAGGACTTCAGGGGGACAGGTTCGGAATCAGCATCTTTAACACCTCTTCAGTTACCTATGTGCCGCTGACCGACGACTATGACTATGTGATCGACAGACTGGATGCACTTCACGATTACTTCGTGCTGCAGAAGGAATACTTTGAGAATTATTACCTGCCTTACGGGGATAGTGGTTATATTCCCGATGATATGATGGAACGATACAAAGAGCTTTCCGATAAGCTTGACTACTTCGAGGCAGGAACTCTTTACAACAACTGGTACAGAGGCTCATCCCTTATAGGAGAAGGCCTTGGTACTGCCCTATACTCTTTTCCCTATCTTGGGGACTCGGAGAGGACCAGGGTTATTATCATGTGCACCGACAACGAGCTCAATGCCTTTGGAAGAGAGGTCATGAATCTTAAGGAGGCATCAGAGTATTGCAAGAAGAATAAGGTTACCCTCTTTGGCATCTTTCCTTCTGAGGAGAAGTTCTACATGCCGGAGGAGTTTAATTATTCGTCATGTTTAAACGGCTTTAAGACTGCCGTTGAGAAGACCGGGGGAAAGTTCTATATAAGGACCAGATCCCAGACGGTTTCAGAGATTGTTCAGGATATCCAGAAACAGGAGGCCATGCTGGTTAAGGTTGTCATGACCAGGCAGACGGTGGACCTTCCCGGGATTCCTTTCCTTATAATGATCATATGCCTTGGCATTGGATGCCTGGCAGGATTGGTTTTACAAAAATGAGTATTAGACCTATGTTACCTCTTGGGGTCCTTGTGCTGGTCTTTGCATTGCTTTTTTTACTGACCTCCTACTTTGTGATCCGCAATAAAGTTAATACCCGGGAAAAGATCTTTACCCTTGCGAGAATGACCATCATATATCTGCTGGCCTTTATCATCGGGGTAAGGCCTGTTGTGGTGGAGACAAAGTACGAGTTTGCCACCAAGAACCTTGATGTTCTCTTCGTGGTGGACAACACCATCAGCATGTGGGCTCAGGACTACATGGACAGCAGGAAGGAGAGGATGGAGGGTGTCATAAAGGATGCCGGCTATATCATGAACGAGCTTGCCGGCAGTAATTTCGGCCTTGTGACCTTTGATGACACAGCGCACGTGCTCTCGCCCTTCACCCAGGATATGCAGTACATAAGGGATCTTTTTGAGACCTTTAAAGCTCCCGAGAGCTACTATGCAAACGGAAGTGATCTGTCCATTCCCTACCAGGACATCGAGGCGCTTCTCTTGTCCTCCTCCAGGAAGGAGAATCGCAAGACCATAGTCTTCTACATCAGCGACGGTGAGATCACCAATGGAAAAGAGCTAAAGGACTACTCTGAGCTTTCACAGTATATCGACTCCGGTGCTGTGATGGGGTATGGCTCGGAGAAGGGCGGAAAGATGAAGGACGGAGGCTACAGCTCCAGATACGTATATGACTACAACCTTCATCAGGACGCTGTTTCCAGGATAGACGAAGCAAACCTTCAAAAGATCGCGGAGGATCTGGGACTTACATACCTTAACATGAACAATGGAAGTACAGGTCTTCACGGCGCCGTGGAGATTATCAAGGAAGGCTCGAAGACAGTGATTGAAAGCGGCGAGGGCGCTGAGATTGAGAAAGATTTATATTTTTATTTTGCAATACCTTTGGCACTGATGGTGCTGTTTGAGATATTCATTGTAGTGAGAAAGGGCAGACTGTAAAACTGTCCCTGCTTGCTCTATGGAGGAATGAAACATGAGAAAGATTCCCCTTAGGCTTTGGTTTATAGGTATAGTGGGCACTTTAATTCTGGTAGTCGGAATATTGCTTTTAAGGCGTGTTCTTGTCAATCACAGCTTTGTTGAAGCTTATGACAGGGAGGAGTACCTTTCCCAGGAAGAGGAGAAGCTCCTTAAGTTCAACTTCCCGGAGAGCTTTGTCCCATACTATAACCTTGGAAATGCAGCCTACAGAAGCGGTGATTATAACTCCGCAATTTCATACTATACAGAGGCTCTGAAGAACTATCCTTCCGAAAAGAAGGACTGTCTTATCAGGATCAATCTTGCACTTTCCATGTGCAACACCATTGATTTCTACAATCTGGATACACAGGAAAAGATAGATACAGCTCTTTTCGTGCTATATAAGGCAAGGGATGTCCTTCTGGAAAAGGGCTGCGCCACCGATGAAGGTGATGGGCACAATGCTGATGCCCAGCAGCTTAAGGAAGACATTGATAAGATGATAGAGATGCTCAAGAACCCGGAGCAGAACAACAATAACAACCAGCAGCAGGACGAAAACAACCAAAGCGAACCAAACGATGACTCCTCGGGAAGCAATCAGAATCCTTCGGACCGTGAGAAGAAGGCCAAGAAGGAACTGGAAGACAACAAGAAAGACGCCATGGAGGATCGTAAGAACCAGCAGGGAGACCTGGAAAAGTGGTCCGACTACATCGATGGCCAGGGAGATAGTGGGCCGGGCGGTGATGAAGAAGGAGGCGGAGGCTCCGGCCAGGATGTAAGCCCCTGGTAATATTGGCATAGTTCTTTTAGTTCTTGCCAAGAAGTATTCCAAAGAGGATGATTCTTTTCGTCATTTTTTGTTGAAGAAAGATAGAAAGACTCCACGGCCTTAAACAGAATCTCACTAAGTATGATACAATGATTGACGGACGAGTTACTCAAAAATAAGATAACGTTCAGAATAAGAAAAACTGTCTAGGAGGAGAACATGGCACAGAATCCAATCGTTACCATCACCATGGAAAATGGTGATGTCATGAAGGCGGAGCTTTATCCTGAGATCGCGCCTAACACTGTTAATAACTATATCTCACTGGTGAAAAAGGGCTTTTACGATGGCCTTATCTTCCACAGAGTTATCCGCGGCTTTATGCTTCAGGGCGGAGATCCCGAGGGCATTGGAATCGGTGGCCCGGGCTACGGCATTAAGGGAGAGTTTTCATCAAACGGATTTAAGAATGATCTTAAGCACACAGAGGGAGTTCTCTCCATGGCAAGGTCCATGATGCCTGATTCAGCAGGATCACAGTTCTTTATCATGCACAAGACATCACCTCATCTTGACGGTGACTATGCTGCCTTTGGCAAGATCATTGAGGGAATGGATGTTGTCAATAAGATTGCAGAGACAGAGACAGACTGGAATGACAAGCCTGTTACTCCACAGGTTATGAAGACAGTCACTGTTGAGACCTTTGGCGTAGATTATCCTGAGCCTGAGAAGGTTTGAACTTTGGGACTTCTATTGTAGGCTGATCAGAGTAAAAAAGAATAGTAAAGCGCAACTGAAGCCCGGATTTTCACTTGTTGTGAGATCCGGGTTTTTTTATCCGCACGAGGGCAAATTTATAGAAAATTTACTATGTTTTCAGACGAATTTGGGCGATAATATATTTGTGAAATATCGACTATAATTTAGTTTTTTTATAAAAATGTCGGCTTGTATGAAAGGAGATTCAGCATGGAAGGCATGAGCACACAGGATATTCTTAACGGACAGGATCTTTCTACTGCTAACGTGGATGATCTTCTGGCTGCTATGTCAGCAGGTGAAGCACAGGCAGCACCCGCAGAAGAAGCACCAAAACCCAAGAGGGGAAGAAAAAAGGCTGCAGAACAAGCGCCTATAGAAGACCTTCCTAATCTGGATGAGATATTGGCTAACACAAGTGCAGATACTGCCAGCCCCGCTGAGACAGCGGAAGCAGATGCTATGGCGGCAGCAATGGCTGCTATGGGTGATGCTGCTCCAGCGGCTGAAATGCCCGCAGCTGAGCCGGCTCCGGCAGAGGCAGCGCCTTCTGCAGATGCCCCGATGGACGTAGATGCAATGATGGCAGCAATGGCAGCAGCTGACTCAGCAACAGAAGTAGATGCAATGATGGCAGCTATGGCGGCAGGAAGCACTCCTGATACCTCAGGAGAAGAAGTTCCCGGGGATATGGCAGCTATGATGGCTGAACTTGGCGCAGCTGACGCAGCCCCTGAAATGCCTGCAATGGATGCAGCGCCAGCGACAGATGCGCCTGTAGATATGGATGCGATGATGGCGGCAATGGCAGCAGCAGAGGCAGCACCGGCAGAGGCAGCAGCGGAGTCTGCACCAGAGATTCCTGCAGATATGCCTGTTATGGAGGCAGCACCTGAGAAGCCTGCAGAGATGCCTGCAATGGACGCAGTGCCTGAGATGCCCACAATGGATGCAGCCCCGGCTGCGGATGAGCCTGTGGATATGGATGCGATGATGGCAGCAATGGCAGCAGAGGCAGCACCGACAGAGGCAGCAGCAGAGCCTACGCCTGAGATGCCTGCAGAAACGCCAGCCGTGGACGCAGCCCCTGAAATGCCTGCAATGGATGCAGCGCCTGCAGCGGAAGCCCCGGCAGCAAGTGCAGAGCCTGCACCTGAGATGCCTGCAGAAATGCCGGCCATGGACGCAGCTCCGGCAGAAGAAGCACCTACTGATATAGACCCCGTAATGGCTGCAATGATGGCCGACGCTGCAGCAGCAGAAGCCGCTGCAGCAGAAACGGCAGCAGAGCCTGCACCTGAGATGCCTGCAGAGATGCCTACCATGGACGCTGCTCCTGCTGAAGCAGAGAGTCCTGCAGAGAATCTGGATGCAATCCTTAACGCTGAGGTTGATGCCCTCACGGAACCTCCTGTAGAGGAAGCTCCGGCGGAAGAAGCACCGGCAGATATAGATCCGGTAATGGCTGCAATGATGGCCGACGCGGCTGCAGCAGAAGCAGCTGCCGCAGCAGAGTCTACACCTGAAGCAGAAAACTCAGGAGAAATGGATGCTGTTATGGCAGCAATGGCAGCAGCGGAAGCTACTCCGGAAGCGGGATTTGACGCCCTTACAGAGTCAGCGCCTACAGAAGGCACGCCGCTTGACGCCCTTACAGAGCCAGTTCCTGCAGAAGAGACACCGGCACCTGAGGCCACTGCTGACCTTGATCCTGTGGCAGCAGCAATGATGGCAGCGGAGCAGTTTGCTGAGGAAGAAGGCCCCCAGACTCCTGCAGCTATGGATATGGATGCAGCTGCAGATGCCATGGAAGGCGCAGTTGAAGATATTGAAGAGTTCCTCAATTCTGAGGATTATGAATACACCACAATTAAGTGTGGAACAAAGACCATGATGATCTTGAAGACATCAGATGATAATGCAATGGCCATTACCTACGATGGAAATGAGTTTGACTCTTTAGAGCCTGCTTTTTGCAAGGATGGAAAGAGCGGATATAAAGAGATAATGAATGGCTTTATCAAGGAGACCATAAGGTCAGGCGGAGCAAACGAAATTTCAAGACATCGTGGCAACAAGGTAGTAGCGAAATAATACAGAGAATGTCAGGGAGACAGCCGACAGTTCTTTTGACATGAAGGCCAAGCCCTAAAAGAAACATTTATGGAATCAAGAATGACCAAGGGCAAGCCCCTGCCCATAATTTTGAAATTTGTAATACCCATTTTTCTGGGCTTTGTGTTTCAGCAGTTCTACAACATGGTTGATACCGTCATAGTTGGACGCTATGTCAGCCCCCAGGCCCTTGCTGCAGTTGGATCTACAGGAACCATAATGTTCATGATAATGGGTCTTGCTAATGGCATGACTACCGGTTACACCGTGCTGATCAGTCAGAAGTTCGGCGCCGGAGATATGGAAGGTACCAGAAAAGCCTTTGTAAATGCCATAATTCTGGGGATCATCAGCACAGGAATAATAACTTTTATAGCATACAGGGTAATGCACCCTTTGCTAAAGCTCATGAATACTCCGGCGGATATCTATGATGATGCTTATGCTTACATCATAACTATCTGCCTGGGTAGTTTTGCTCTTATAGGCTACAACCTGCTTGCAGCCTCTCTTCGTGCGATTGGAAACAGCCGCACTCCTTTGTATTTCCTGATTTTTGCGGCTTGTCTCAATATTGTGCTGGACCTTGTTTTTATCATTGGATTTAATCTGGGCACCTTTGGCGCAGCCCTGGCTACGGACGTATCCCAGGGTATTTCCGCACTTCTGTGTCTGATTTATATTGTCAGGAAGGTGGACGTGTTAAGACCAAAGGCAACTGACTGGCGCCTTGACAAGGATTACAGCGCAAAGCAGCTCAACATCGGAATTCCCATGGCTCTGCAGTTTGGAATCACTGCATCGGGAACCATGGTAATGCAGTCATCTATTAACATTTATGGCTCAGTTGCAGTTGGCGGTTTTACTGCAGCAGGAAAAGTAGGAAACCTCATGACAGCGGGAATGCCGTCAATCGGTCAGACCATGGCAGCATATGTTGGTCAGAACTATGGGTATGGAGATCTGGACAGAGTCCACCAGGGAACAAAGGATGCGCTGAAGCTGTCAGCAATCTACTCGATAGTAACCGGAATTCTGGCAGTAGTTCTTTTGCCATATATCATAAGAATGTTTTTCGACGCCGAGGTGGATATCAGCCAGTATCTGCCTTACGCCAAGACTTATATGTATGAGTGCGTTATTTTCTATATTCCGCTGGCTATGATCTTTATTTACAGGAATGCCATGCAGGCCTGTGGCTACGGAAAGACCGCTCTGGCACTGGGGGTCATGGAACTTGCAGCCAGGTTTTTGACTGCCTTTGTATCCATGAAAATTCACAGCTATGCCCTGGCAGTTGCAGGCGACGCCCTGGCCTGGTTTACAACCGGAATTTTCTCCATGGCGCTTTATCTGGTGGTGCTAAAGAAGCTGCGCAAATCCCTGTTGGACAAATCACCGGAATAATCATATTATAAAAGAGATAACGGAAAACGATTTCCGAATAGGCGCCGGACAGTTCCGGCAAACACTATAATCCCAAAGGGGAGTCATAAATGGTTTCAATTAAAGATGTGGCCAAGGAAGCAGGAGTAGCAATTTCCACTGTTTCCAAGGTCCTTAATAATTATCCGAATGTAAGCGAAGCTACCAGGAAGAAAGTAAATGAAGTGGTAGAAAGGCTGGGGTTTGTCCCCAACGCTGTAGCAGCCAGCCTTTCCTCAAAGAGGACAGGAAGGGTGGCACTTCTTATCAAGCTGAACCTCAACACACAGGCCAGCGACGAGATCAGCATGCAGTACATCTCCGGGGCCGTGCACCGGGCAAAAGAGCTGCAGATGGATGTCATAACAGTCTTCACCTCCATGATCGAAGACATGAATGTGGACGAAGTCACCAGCTACTTTGAGTCACAGGGGATCAAGGGGATCATCGTCTATGGCATGACCACCAAGGACAAAGTGGTACACAAGCTGATAAACAGCGGCAGGTTCAAGATGGTAGTCATCGACGCGCCCATGGTCAACGCCACCACCTCCTCCGTGAGTGTGGACAACGTAAAGGCCCAGTACGACGTGGCCAAGAAGACCATCACCGAGAATAAGTGCAAGAAAGTCCTTTACATCTCCGGCGAGGAGATCGGCTATATCACCGCAGAGCGCCTCCAGGGGATCAGGAAGCTTTGCGCGGAAAAGAACCTTAAGCTGACGGTACGTTGTGGGCAGTTTTCCGAGCTCAAAGCCCGCCAGATAACTATGAAATTTGCCAAGAATCAGGACTGCGTGGTATGTGCCTCAGATATGATGGCCATCGGCGCTATGAAAGCCCTGATAGATATGGATATTTTCCGCCCGGTATGCGGATTTGATGGAATCATACTCATGGGCTATGTTGGAAAGCAGATGAACACGGTAAAGCAGGATTTTGTCAAGATTTCTGAGGAAGCCCTGGATGAACTGGGCCGCCTGCTTCAGGGGGAAGAAGGCAGAAAAGTTACTGTTCCCCACACACTGGTGAGACTCAAATACGAGGATATAATCAGTTGAATTTTTTAACTTGCGGAAAACGTTTTCCTGTGTTATGATACAAACATCAAATCAAGAAAACGTTTTCCAGAATATAAATGGATACCAACAGCTCTGCGCCGGGCAGGGCACCCCCACCTTATCAACGAGAGGAGAAATAAAATGGCAAAACACACAAACATGCAGCGAGACGTACTGGTGACAAACCTTGAGGGTCAGCTTGAAGAACTTGCCCAAGAGAAGTTTGGCAAGGATCTTAAGTCCTGCACAGATCAGGAGATCTACTACATCCTTCTTGAGATGACAACACGTCTTATGGATGTTGCGGAAGTATATAACGGAGAGAAGAAGGTTTACTACATTTCCATGGAGTTCCTTATTGGTAAGCTTCTTTCCAACAACCTTATCAACCTTCGTGTCTACGACAGGGTAAAAGAGATACTGGAGAAGAATGGCAAGAGTCTTGCAGCTATCGAGGAGTGCGAGCCCGAGCCATCACTTGGAAACGGTGGTCTTGGAAGACTTGCAGCATGCTTCCTTGATTCCATCGCAACTCTTGGAATGGCAGGAGAAGGAATCGGCCTTAATTACCACTTTGGTCTTTTCAAGCAGGTCTTCAAGGATCACCTTCAGACTGCAGAGAAGAATGACTGGATCGAAGAGCAGTCATGGCTTGAGAAAACTGATACAACCTTTGAAGTTTCTTTTGGCAAGAAGAAGGTTGTTTCAAGACTTTATAACATGAGCGTTGTCGGCTATGACACAGGCGTTAATAAGCTCCGCCTCTTTGATATAGAGTCAGTTGACGAGAGCCTTGTCAAGAAGGGCATTGATTTTGACAAGACCAAGATTGACAAGAACCTTACACTGTTCCTGTATCCCGATGACTCAGATGAGGCAGGAAATCTCCTTCGTATTTATCAGGAGTACTTCCTTGTTTCCAATGCAGCACAGCTTATCTTGAGAGAGCAGAAGGAGCGTCAGTACGATCTCCATGAACTCAACAAGCATGCTGTAATCCAGATTAACGATACACACCCGACCATGATCATTCCTGAGCTTGTCAGGATCCTGGTTGAGGACAAGGCTTTCAACATGGATGACGCCATCGAAGTTGTAAGCAAGACCTGCGCTTATACAAACCACACTATCCTTGCAGAAGCTCTTGAGACATGGCCTCTTGAATATCTTGAGAAGGTTGTTCCACAGCTTGTTCCTTACATCAAGGAGCTTGATAAGAGGATTCGCGAGAAGTATCCAAGAAAGCCCAAGATCCAGATCATCGATAAGGATAAGAGAGTTCACATGGCTTTCATCGACATCCACTATGGTTTTTCCATCAATGGTGTTGCTGCGATCCACACTGATATCCTCAAGGATTCAGAGCTCAATGATTTCTACAAACTCTATCCTGAGAAGTTCAATAACAAGACAAACGGAATCACCTTCAGAAGATGGCTTCTTTCCTGCAACCATCCTCTGGCTGATTTCCTTTCAAATACAATCGGAGACGGCTTTAAGAAGGATGCAAACAAGCTTGAGAAGCTTCTTGACTATATCGACGATGAGAAGGTTCTTAATGAGCTCGAGTCCATCAAGATGCAGAAGAAGAAAGAGCTCGCTGCTTACCTTAAGGAGCATGAGAACGTTGAGGTTGACCCTGAGTCCATCTTTGACATTCAGGTAAAGAGACTTCACGAGTACAAGCGCCAGCAGATGAATGCCCTTTACATCATCCACAAATACCTGGAGATCAAGGGCGGCAAGAAGCCTGTAAGACCTCTTACCTTCATATTCGGTGCCAAGGCAGCTCCTGCTTATGTTATAGCAAAAGATATAATCCACCTGATCCTGGTTCTTCAGGAGATCATCAACAATGACCCTGATGTAAACAAGTACATGAAGGTCATCATGGTTGAGAACTACAATGTAAGCTACGCAGAGAGACTGATCCCTGCCTGTGATGTATCAGAGCAGATATCTCTTGCATCAAAAGAGGCATCAGGCACAAGCAACATGAAGTTCATGCTTAACGGTGCCGTAACCCTCGGAACAGATGATGGAGCAAACGTTGAGATCCACGACCTTGTAGGTGACGACAATATCTACATCTTCGGTGTAAAGGCCGACGAGGTAATAAAGCACTACAAGAAGGCTGACTATGTCTCAAAGGATTACTACAAGAAGAGCAAAGTCATCAAGGAAGCCGTTGACTTCATCACCAGCAAGGAGTGCCTGAAGATAGGTCACAAGGAGAACCTGAAGAGACTTCAGGATGAGCTCCTTAACAAGGACTGGTTCATGACCCTGATCGATCTCGAGGACTACATCGCCAAGAAGGACGAGATCTTCGCTGATTATGAAAAGAGAGATAAGTGGAAGAGAATGATGCTGACCAACATCGCAAAGGCCGGTTACTTCTCATCTGACAGAACAATAGCAGAGTACAACAGAGATATCTGGAAGCTTCGCTGATAATGCAAAAGAAAGAGCCTCAGACCCGGACGTTTTCTCCGGAGCCTGGGGCTCATTTTGGAGCCTGGGGCTCATTTTTGTATATAGGTATTTATTGTGGTTAAGAGACTTCCTGTTTCTCCCAAACCATTCCTTTTGCTGAAGTCATGGCGCGGGTCTCTTCCATGGGCATTGGCTTGCCAAAGTAATATCCCTGGGCTCTCTCACAGCCAATCTCCCTTAGGAACTGGAAGTGAAGCTCAGTCTCGACACCTTCGCAAAGAGGTGCTACTCCCATGGCCTTGGCGCCCTCTACGATGTAGGTCATGATCTTGCCGGTCTTTGGATTTGAATCAAGGCTTTTAAGGAATACCATGTCCAGCTTAAGTACATCGAAGCTGTACTCAGCAATAGTATTGAGGGATGAGTATCCCGAACCAAAATCGTCAATCCAGATATGGTAGCCAAGCTCGCGCATTCGGGAGCACTCAGACTTAATGAAGCCTGCGTTTGAATTAAGGGCACTTTCTGTGATCTCCAGATCAAGCATGGTCTTGGGTACATTGTATTTTTCACGGGTTGCCTCGACAACGCCGAAAATATCGCACAGCTCAAAGTCCAGTCTGGAGATGTTGACGGAGATGGGAACAAGCTCTTTTCCCTCTTCCTTCATCCGCGCATAATCCTCACAAACCTTCTTGACCACATACTTGTCCACGATATGGATCAGATGATACTGCTCCAGTGTGTCGATAAAGTCTCCGGGGGAGAGCATTCCGTAGTTGGGATCAATCCATCTTACCAGGGCCTCATAGCCACAGATCTCGCCGGTTCTCACCCTTACAACAGGCTGGTAAAAGACCTTTATGTACTCTTTTTCGATTGCCTCATCAACATGATCTATGACGTACTGCTGCTTGCGCAGGTTCTCCCGGAGCATCTCATCGTAGATGCAGTAGTTGATGTCATGACGGCTCTTTATGCTGTTGCAGGCCAGGCGGGCATGGTCGCAGGCAAGGCCGATCTCGGACCTCCTGTCGTCCATGTAGTAAATTCCTGCCTTAACTCTGACCTTTTTGTTGACATCATCGGAAAGGAGCATCTTTTTCTGGACAGCGACAACTTTATTCACAACCTCAGCCCTGTCGCAGACTGTACATACAACAAAGTGGTCATCGGAAAACCTTGATATAATGCTTCCGATGCTGAATTCATCTATGATCGCATTGGCAAGGTCGCACAGGAGCTCGTCGCCAAGCTTGAAGCCGTTACGCTCATTAAACAGTTTGAAATTTGGAATATCAAAGTGGATAAAAGAGATATCCTCCCGCCAGCTCTCGTGTGACCCCAACAGCATCTGGGTCCGCTGGTAGAAAAATGACATATTAAGAAGTCCTGTAAGCTCATCTGTCTCCGAATTAGCTGAAAGGATCTCGGATTCTGCAAAGGAGTTACGGTTCTTGTTGAAGTATTCATTCTTGTCCACATCCACGATGTAAACGTAGTAGAAGCTCTTCCCATCGCCTCTGTGCAGGAGATGTCCAAAGTCTTCGACGTACCTTTCCGTGCCTTCTCTGGTGACGATACGGTAACGGACGTAGTCATGTTTCTTTTCACCGAAAAGAGTCTGGGTCTGTATCTGGTTCTGAATCCTGGCATAATCTTCAGGATGAACCATCCCCTGAAAAGTCCCGCCGGTCAGCTCAATGAACTCACCCATGTTTGAACAACCGTACATATCAAGAACATTGGGGCCAACGTAGTACACACTTTCAGCACCGCCTGCCTCGTAAATAAAAAATCCCCCCGGAAGCCCGACAGGAATAATCCCACTGTTACCCGCATCTAAGAACTTTTTTTCCATAGGCACTAACCTCCTGTACGTAATATTATACAGCGATTATACGGAATTATACAATGGAAATGAGATGTGACAGATGGTTTCTTTTTGGAAAAAGAACTATCGTCCAAACGTCCACGTCTTATCGAAAACTCCATATAATTCTTAAGAAATCTTAAGAAATTTCGATGGTTTTTCTTAAGATTTTTTTGCTAACATGTAATTCGTGCCCATTTCAGGGCTATGTTGACATATTCATGTCAGCAGTGGCGTATCGCCAACTAATCAGCAAAACCAGAAAGGCATTTTGAGAATTGGAAAATGAGTAGAAAGAAAAGAGGATCTCATTTTGATCGGGGAAGGCTAAGCAGTTCTTGCGAATGCCGATTTCACCATGGAAGAAACAATACAGAAGGAGGCATATGTTTATGCAAGAAGAAAAAACACAGACTCATGAGTCAGGAACTGTCCCCAAAGAGCAGATCAGAAACAAAAAATCAGCGGACAGCGGCGGAAAACTCATCTTTGAAAATCCGGTTCTTTGCTCGCAACTTTTCAATGGTTATGTGGATATGGAAGAGCTCAAAGGCATCCGTCCGGAAGACATCGAGGATGTTACGGAACGTTTTATCCCAATGTTCACAGAGGAAAGAGATGCTGATGTAATTAAGAAGGTTCACCTTCCTGGGAAGAGCGACATTTTCATTGCTCTAATTGAACACAAGGCATCTGTAGACTATAATGTAGTTATGCAGATACTGCGTTATATGGTCTTTATCTGGGAGGACTATGAGAAACAGCAAGAGAAGCTGAAAAGAGGTATCTCCAAAACGAAGAAGTTTATGTACCCTCCGGTTCTGCCTATAGTTTATTACGAAGGCAGTAAGAAGTGGGTTGCATCCAAGATGTTATCTGACAGGATAGCACTAAGTGAAGTGTTTGAGGAGTTTATACCTGATTTCAAGTATTACCTCATTAGTCTTAACGGGTATGACAAAGAAGAACTTATCCTGAAGAAAGATGCATTATCGCTGGTTATGCTGATAAACAGGATTAAATCTGATGAGGATTTTAAGAGTCTGAATTTATCACCGGACTATCTGGACAGCTTACTTGAGAAGACTCCGGCAGATGTACTAAAAATCATCAGCAGGATGATCGCAGTAATTCTAAGAAAAAAGAATGTTCCTGAAGACGAGATTCAAGATCTTGTAGACAAGATAGAGAGGAAGGATCACGTGGGACTTTTTGAAGAATTTAAGGGATTCGATGTTCAGGCCGAGAGGAAAAAGGGTAAAGATATCGGTGAGGAACTTAAGCTGATCAAGCTGGTGTGCAAAAAGCTCGCCAAGGGTCTTGATCCTGCAACTATTGCTGATATGTTGGAAGAAGATGAATCCCATGTCCAATCAATCTGCAATATTGCTGCCTCATTTTCACCGGACTACGATGCAGAAAAAATCTACGACCAGCTCATCCGAGAGAAAGAGCTTGTATGATTTTGCAATACTTACAAATCTAACTTAATAAGGACTGACAAATCACAACGTAGAGAAAAATAAGAACTCTCAACCCACCTGTCCCATCATCGACAGGTGGTTTCTTTTGGTCAGGAACTTTCGGTGCCAATATCTCTGGCACCACTTCCTGAGACCTCATATCATGGCCTATCGCCAGATTTTCCTACAAGCTTGCAAGCAGTAGAAATATTCATTTATTACAATTAGGAGAGACAAGATTTTATGCAAATTGAAACCAGAAACTATAAGGATACAGTTTTCAAGATGTTGTTTAACAACAAGCTGTATCTTCTAGAACTCTACAACGCCATCAACGGAACTTCCTACACAAACCCGGATGATCTGGAGATCACAACGCTGGAGGGCGAAACCTATCTGAAAATGAAGAACGACCTGTCTTTCATCATCGACTTTGAGCTGAACCTGTTTGAGCATCAGGCCAGCAAGTGCCCCAATATCCCCCTGCGAGACCTTTACTACGTGGCTGCAACATACAAGGATATTATCCCACAAGAAAAGACCTATAGCTCAAATCCGGTGCGTATCCCGGCTCCAAGGTTTTACATGTTCTACAATGGAGTGTCAGATATGGAGGACACAGTTACCTACAGACTGTCAGAACTGTTTCAGCGTCCTGTTGAAGATCCCTCGATTGAACTTGTGGTCACCTGCCTGAACGTAAATGAAGGCCACAATAAAGAGCTAATGGAAGCCTGCCAGACCTTAAACGGGTATTCCAAATTTGTCTCAAAAGTGAGAAAATATAGGGAGAAAAGCATCACAAAATACGATGCTACACATTCAACTCCTGTAAAACTTCTTGCTGATAACAGTGAAGTGATGAAAGGAATTTTAGCAGCTGCGATCAATACTGCAATTGACGAGTGCATTAAAGAAGACATACTAAAGAGCTTCTTTATTGAGTACAGAGAGGAGGTTACCGCAGTGGCTATAATTGAATACTCAGCCGAACGGCACATCCAGTATGAAAAAGAAGAAAGCTATAATTCCGGTTATAGCACCGGCTATGATACCGGTCTCGATTCCGGCGTCAAGAATACCACCGAACTCTTCTCGTGGCTCAAGAAATGTAACCGGGAGAACGATATCCTTCGTGCCATAGATGACCCGGTATTCTTGAACCAACTCTTCGAGGAATACGCCAAGAACAAATAACAATCTCACCCCACCTGTCCCATCATCGACAGGTGGTTTCTTTTGGTCAGGAACTTTTCGGTGCCAATATCTCTGGCACCACTTCCTGAGACCTCATATCATGGCCTGTCGCCATATTTTCCTGCAAGCTTACAAGCAGTAGAAGAACTAATCAATAAAAGGAGATTTATATGCAAATTGAAACCAGAAACTATAAGGATACAGTTTTCAAGATGCTGTTTAATAACAAGCTGTATCTTCTAGAACTCTACAACGCCATCAACGGGACATCCTACACAAACCCTGATGATCTGGAGATCACTACGCTCGAGGGCGAAACCTATCTGAAAATGAAGAACGACCTGTCTTTCATCATTGACTTTGAACTGAACCTGTTTGAGCACCAGGCCAGTAAGTGCCCCAATATTCCCCTGCGTGACCTTTACTACGTGGCTGCAACATACAAGGATATTATCCCACAGGAAAAGACCTATAGCTCTAATCCTGTGCGTATCCCGGCACCGAGGTTCTACATGTTCTACAATGGAGTGTCAGATATGGAGGACACAGTTACCTACAGATTATCAGAACTGTTTCAGCGCCCCGTTGAAGATCCTTCGATTGAACTTGTGGTCACATGCCTGAACGTAAATGAAGGCCACAATAAAGAGCTGATGGAAGCCTGTCAGACCTTAAACGGGTATTCCAAATTTGTCTCAAAAGTGAGAAAATATAGGGAGAAAAGCATCACAAAATATGATGAAACTCACTCAACTCCTGTAAAACTTCTTGCTGATAACAGTGAAGTGATGAAAGGAATTTTAGCAGCTGCGATCAATACTGCTATTGATGAGTGCATTAAAGAAGACATCCTAAAGAGCTTCTTTATTGAGTACAGAGAGGAGGTTACTGAAGTGGCTATAATTGAATACTCAGCCGAAAGGCACATCCAATACGAAAAAGAGGAAAGCTACAATTCCGGCTATAATTCCGGCTATGATTCCGGCTATAACTCCGGTTATGATTCTGGCTATGGCACAGGCCTCAATTCCGGCATCACAACCGGTGTCAATAATACCACCGATCTCTTCTCGTGGCTCAAAGAATGTCATCGCGAGGACGATATTCTTCGTGCCATTGATGACCCAGACTTTCTTAACCAACTCTTCGAGGAATACTCAAAGAACAAATAACAATTCACCAACCACCTGCCACCATCGACAGGTGGTTTTCTTTTTGCCCGTCTCCCCTCCGATATCCCTTATGAAACAACATGTTTTCAAAAGGAAAGGAGCTTATCATTATGGCAAGATTAGTTGGCTATGCACGTGTCAGTCACAGGGAGCAGAACGAGGCGAGACAGATGGTCGCTCTCAGAAAAGAAGGCATCGAAGAGAGCAATATCTACCTGGACAAACAGTCGGGCAAGGATTTCAACCGCACACAGTACCGTAAAATGTTACAGAGTCTCCAGGGAGGTGATGTAATCTTCATCCAGAGTATAGACTGCCTCCGCATACATCGTCGTTCTTGACATGCCTCTACTGGATACATGAAAAGAGCTTTTTTCTGAATTTATCTATGAATCTAGAAATCTAGAAATCGATCTAGAAATCTAGCAAAAGCGCACCAAAACGAACCAAAACAAGGACTGCGATGTAATATATGAGAAAAAATCTCATATTATATTTACAAACCCTCCAATCTAGGAATATACTATTCTTAGATTGGAGGGTTTGTTATGTTAAGCCAGTTTTCTGTAAAAAATTATAAAAGTATAAAGGATGAAATGACTTTTGATATGCAGGCGACAGCTATAACTGAGCACGCTGATCGTGTGATAAAGGCAAGCAATAATGAAAGTATTTTGCCTGTCGCGGCTATATATGGCCCGAATGGTGGAGGAAAATCTAATGTATTACAGGCATTACACTCATTGGAATTAAAAGTACTTCGACCACTGTATGCTACTGAGGCTGATGCACAAAATAGACTACGTGTTAGGAATTACGAGATAGTACCATTTGCATTTAATGAAGAAAGCAAGAATAGCCCTACTGAATTTGAAGTGTTTTTTCTGACGGAGAAAGCAGAGTATCGGTATATTATTCATGTATTGGGAGAAACGATAGTATACGAAAGTCTTTCTATGCGTAAAGTAGAAACAAACCGAACTACTGAGATTTTCGAAAGAGAAGATGGGAAAATATCCATGGGAGATGGATTTGCCAGATTAAAAGTAAGCCAAGACATATCAGATACATTACCTCTTTTATCGTATCTTGGTATTACTTATAGGAAGAACGAAGTAGTGGATAACTGTATAAGTTGGTTTGAGAATGGAATTCGTTTCTTGAATTATGGAAGCCCTATGCAGGAGTTGAGACTTGCAATAGCTAATTCTGCAGACATTAAAGAACTGATTCTTAACATGATACGTGAGATGGATTTAGATATTGAAGACTTTAAAGTTGAGAAACGTGAAAATGGTGATATTCAGGTATATACAAAGCATAATGTGACTGGCAATGTTTATGAAATAAATCTTGAAGAGGAATCTAGTGGTACAAAAAAGCTATTTGGACTATTGCCATTTATTGCTGATAGTCTGACAAAGGGAACTACGCTTGTTATTGATGAACTTGATGCCAAAATACACCCGGTTTTGCTGAAACATATAATAATGCTATACAACAATTTCGAAGTAAACAAGCATGGGGCTCAGCTTATCTTTACTTCACATGATTTATCGACCATGAACAGTGAAGTGTTCAGAAGAGATGAAATATGGTTTGTTGCAAAGGGAAATGAGCAGAATTCAAAGCTGTATTCACTTGTTGAGTTTAAGAATCCTGATGGAACATCAGTTAGAAAAGATGCTAAATTTGATAAACAGTATCTTGAGGGGAAATATGGCGCTGATCCATATCTAAAGAAAATTATAGATTGGAGCGTGATTTAATGCCAAAGAAAGCAGGAATGGAGGCCTGGAAAAAGAAGAGGCGGACAGAGTATCTGGAGCAGAAAGAATTTCGATATTATATTTTCTGCGAAGGGCAACAAACAGAACCGCAGTATTTTAACGGCTTTAAAAGGTATATTGAATCCAACCCTATATACAAAGACATGGTGTTGATTGAGATTGAGCCATGCGGTGCAGAAACCATGCGTGTCATAGGTCAAGCGGAGGATTATGTTAGGAAAAATGGAATAACCAAAGGGCAGATATGGTGCGTTTATGATAAAGACAGCTTTCCGGCTGAAAGATTTAATGGTGTTCTTGAGAGAGCAGAGGTACTAAATTCTCAGAATCAAGATGTACAGTATCACGTGGCTTGGAGCAATGAATGCATTGAATTTTGGTTCTTGTTACATTTTTCGTACTATACTTCAAACAATCATAGAACGGAATATATTGAGTTTTTGAATAGTAAGTTCTCGGAACTAAATCTTGGCAAATATGCAAAGAACATGGAAAACATATTTGATATTTTGTTAGAACATGGTAATCCAAGGCTTGCAATCAGATATGCTAAGCGAATCATCAACGAACACCAAGGGATGGCACCAACAATGATCGCGCCCGGAACAAAAGTATATGAACTTGTGGAAGAACTGGTGAAGTATCTCCCGGAAGATATTCAGAGATTTTTTCTGGAGCAGAATTAATTATAGGCTATAGTTTACTTTGATAGGGGATTATTGATCATAGAAATGGGAGGAATTGAAAATAAAGTGTGTAAGTCTTCGAATAGCATTATTTTGGGAAGAGAAGTAAGACAGAACAGGTTTATTCGCTAATAGAACCAGTTCATACACGGTGACAGACACTAATATCTGTTTTGTTAAAGGGGGATTATATTTGAATGACAAAAGAAGCGGTACTTAAGGAATTGAGAGAAGAAATCAGCGAGACATATGAATACAGGATAACAAACTTTTTGGTTGATAAACTTGGATTATTGTTGACGGGAATATCCCTATTGGCAGCATTTATTATTTACGGCTCAAGAGTAGTAAGTTGGATGGTAACTCGAGTCGAATGTCGATATTGGAATATAGATGAACGTTTTGTTCTGGAAGATAGTCATGCATCTATTAAAGCAGGCGTTTATTTATTTTCGGTTATTGTTTCTGTGGTGGCGCAGAGCATACTAAGAAGAGCTTTTGATGTTTATTGTTTAAATAGTTGTAAAATCTATGTTATCGAAAAAGAAATAAAAAAATATGACAAAGAGATTAGAAGAGAAAATTGGAAACTGAGGAGACTTAAAATTCAGTTTGTATTATTTAAGATCTTCAAGAGTGGGGAAAATAAAAGTATAGATAATGCAGATAATATAGAACAGCTAACGAAAGTCATAGCAGAACAAAAGCGGCAAATAAGTGCGTTTCGAAAATACAAAAAAGTATATAATAAGACATTTAGAATAATTAAAAAGTATTTCAGAAGGAAACTTGTATTAGGATTAGGGACTGTGCTGGTATCATCATTTATTATAACGATAAGCACAGATTTTGATTTTGGTACCGCTGGAATTAAGAATATGATGGCTTCAGTGGCGATTCTTACTGCTTCCTTTGTGATAGGATCATATATTGGGGGCTGGTGTGACACAAAAGGTAGATTTAAAGTCATATATAATGATTTTTTAAAGAGTGAAGAACATAGATTTGAAACGGATCTCTACGAGAGCATATTGTATATATTACAGGAACGCATCGAGCATATTCGTGAAAAAGGCATAAAAAAATATGTTTCGGATAAAGCGTGTAAGCGCATGCTTGGATATGTGGTATATGTAATGATAGCAGCTGCTATATTATTTCCGATGATGAGAGGGTTCGAGCTTAATACAATGGATAGTTTTTACGTCACGAGCGACGGAGGGAAGAATTATGTTATTGCTATCGGTAATGGGAATAAATACGTATTGGAACAATGCGATATTGGTGATGACGAGATTAAAATCAATACTAATGATGTTTTTGTGGTAAGTGAACCTATGAAAATGCAGAGAATGCAATTTGACAGGGTTGAGAAAGATTGACAGCTCCTAGAATGAAATCTTTCTAAATATGGCGATAGGCATTGAGTGTTATGAAATGATTCTTAATCACATAAATGACTTGGTAAGAAATCTGACCGAGCAGAAGAGAGGGGGCTTGTTCAATAGTTCATTATATGGAAAACGTAAAAGAGAATGCTTCATTCGAGTTGATGCCTAAAGACGAAATCTGTGACATGTTTATACGGGCTTTTGATTGTGTGGGTTATTCTTTTGGTAGTACTTTCGCAGAAGCGGTTAAGATATGCTCAAAATTGGAACAGTATAAAATACAGAAGAATACCAAAGCTTTTCTGGATGGATTCAGGTCGGGTGATTTGAATGAGGAAGGACTGGCTGAATATAGGAAATTGTTAGAAGATAAAGCGTTTTGTGAACAGGAAGTAATTCGCATTATTTCGTTGCTGTCAAAAGATATAGATCAATTTCGAACTGAAATATTCGGATGTTTGTTTTTGAACATGGTGAATGGCAGGATTACTTATGATGAGTTTATAGATTATTGCGATGTTACCAATAAGATGTATATTAGTGATTTTAAGTATCTTGTGGGAGATTATCAGGGCATAGAAGATAATCTTGCGCGATTGTCTGGAATTGGTATATCTAAGTATCGATTATCAGCAACTGTCGATGAACAGGATGGTATATTAAGGACGGGAGATTCATATCCATTAACTGCGTTTGGCGCTAAGTATAAGGATCTTATTTCACATGTAGTTAGAAGAATACACGGTGACAGGCACCAATATTGAGGCAGCATTTGGAGACAGCGCATGTATTGATTCATGGATGCAACTTGTTCGAAAGGTCGGCTGGAATTATCCCGGTCTTGAAACAGAAGAGAGTTTAGCTGAACATAAACAGACAGTGTTGAAGTTCATGAGTAAGAAGCAAGCTTTATGTGTTATTAACAAAGAATCCGTCGTAGGGGTGCTTCTGTTTTCGCGTAACAGAAACATGATCTGCTGTCTGGCTGTAGATCCTGAGCATCGAAAGCAGGGGCTTGCTTCGATTCTACTGAAAAAAGCGTTGATGAATTGGATAGAAGCAAGGAAATCCCAGTTTAAAGCTCTTTTACCTGGGAAACGGAGCGTTATATAGTAACGTGAACAATCGG
>DFGW01000225.1 GCA_002372465.1 Butyrivibrio sp. UBA3740 | reverse complement strand
GGACAAAGAAATAACAGACGAAACAGTAGTCCTTTTGACTAGGACCGAAGGGACGACGTCGAAAGGGTAACGCTGTCCATGCGATAGCTGTCCGCGAATGGCGAGCACTGCGTGCGAAGACAGAGTGGAAACAGCGAACCGCTGAGACCGTTGTATTGTTAACGAAGACAAGCGGCAGCGAAGGCTGAGTGTTACAGGCGTAATTTGAATAATCATATTTTCAAACTGCCTGCTATAAACAATAGCAGGCAGATTCTATGAAATCTTTGCTCTTAATTCTTAAGAGGAGTGGTGAATACTGAATAATTCGCCATTTGGATCCCAAAGCTATATTGTATCAACCAAATCTGGTTGAAATCTATCAGGCTATTTTGGAGTTTATGTTAGTACGTTAAATATGCGCCTACTAACATAAGAATTATTACGTTGACTTATGTTGGCATGAGAAAAATTGTCGACTAACATAAAGAAATTTACCTGACTTTATGCTGGTATGAAGAAACGGAAATTTCAACATAATAATAATAGCTGACGATTATGTTGAGAAAAGAAAGAAAATGAATCAACATAAAATAACCTACCGGAAATTATGTCGGTTGGCAGAATGTCAGCAGCTAACATAAAAAGGCGATTAAAAGGCTATGTTAGAAGGTGGAAAAGACATAACTAACATAATCAAGCTTGCAAGAGCTTATGTTGCCAGGCTTAAACCACAAAATCAACATAAAGAAATAGAACTAATACAAAAAATCAGAAAAAGAAAAGTGAAAAGAGGAGATAAACAAAGAATGTATGGATTAAAAAAGATGCTGGAACTTGAAGAAAAGAAATTAAAGAACATAAAGCAGAAGATAGATGAAAGTCTGGAATCCGCTCCAGAGGGGAAGATAAGAATATCATCCACGGGAAGTTACCCTATGTTTTTCCACTGTACAAATGAAAACTCAAAGAGCAGGGAAATAGGAGAATATATTACCAAGGACAAAAGAGATATTATAAAGCCCCTTGTTCAAAAGGAGTACGATCAAAAAATGAAGAGGACTGTAGAAAAAAGACTTAATCAGATACAAAGATTAAATGCAAAATACGATGATAAAGAGTTGGAAGAAATATATAATAGGCTACATCCCATGAAACAAAGATTTGTAATCCCTTATGAGAAGCCTTGGCAGCAGAAAGTAACTGCTTGGAAATTAGTTCCATATACCGGTAAAGCATTTGAGCCGGGCACCCCTGAAATTTATACCAAGAAAGGTGAGAGGGTCAGATCAAAGTCAGAGAAGCTAATAGCAGATACGTTATTCGAAATGGGAATTGAATATAAATATGAGTGCCCGATATATCTAAAAGGCTACGGACAGGTATTTCCGGATTTTACAATTCTAAGTCGTAAAACGGGAAAAGAAATGTATTGGGAGCATGAAGGAAGAATGGACGATCCGCAATATTCCGAAAAGGCAGTCAGGAAGATAAATTCGTATTTCTACAACGATATACTTCCCGGGGATAGATTGATACTTACCTTTGAAACGTTGGGCACAGTACTTAATGATAGAACTATAAAGAAAATGATTGATAGCTATTTGCTATGAATATTATGCTAATATGAAGATAGTTTTTCATTAATTAGGAGACCTTTTGATATGGCTAAGGAAACTGCCCTTTGTGAGGCAATAACAACTTCAGCTTGGATATATAAAGCAATAAGGGAGAAATGTATTAGGCGAGGAATATAGCTTCTTGTGCACAGAACTTATTATGTGTATACATTGTTGTGACTATAAAAACATTATAACCAGGGGCTGGATAAGAGGAGGATAAGTATGAATGCAAGAGAGTATCTGGAAATTTTACATGTTGCAGAGAGGTTAAAAGATACACCGCGTCATTGTACGACAACAAATCGCAGAACTGAGAGTGTAGCTGAGCACAGCTGGCGTATTTCACTCATGGCGTTTCTTTTAAGGCATGAGTTTCCTGAACTGGACATAGACAAGGTTGTAGATATGTGTCTTATCCATGACCTTGGCGAATGTTTCACCGGTGATATTCCTACTTTTATTAAGACAGATGACGACAGGGAAGTTGAGGATTCCCTTTTAAACAGATGGGTACTCTCGCTTCCGGAAGAATTATCAAAAGATATAGCTGACCTTTATAAAGAGATGGACGCACAGGAAACAAAGGAAGCAAAGCTCTACAAGTCTCTGGATAAGCTTGAAGCACTTATTCAGCATAACGAATCTCCTTTGGATACCTGGTCAGATAATGAGTATGAGCTTAACAAGACCTATGCATTTGATACAGTGGCTTTTTCAGATTGGCTTACTGAACTGAGAAATGCTGTACTTGACGACACTTTAAAAAAGATTGATGAAGGGAAATGACTACTATGGAATTGAAACAGCTTTCACAGTACATATGGTATATGCCCTTTGAGGAGGAAAGAGATCGCCCCAACCTTGGTTATGTCAAAGGCGATAATTACAGTATTGCAATAGTTGCCGGTCACTCGGCTGCACATACAAGGCAGTTTTATGACCTTTTGGAAAAAGAGAACCTCCCACTTCCAAGTCTTACGGTAATAACCCACTGGCATTGGGATCATACTTTCGGAATGCATGCGGCAGCCGGACTATGTCTTGCAAACGAAAAAACAAATCAGTATCTCGCCACATGGAAAGAAAAGATAGAGACAAGCGGACCTGATGAATTCCTATCTATGAACGAAAGCATCAGAAAAGAATATGAAGGAAATCGGGAAGTAAAAGTAGTAAAGGCAGACATGACATTTAACGGAGAGATCACGCTAGACCTTGGAGGCTGCACTGTCAAAGTCATGCAGACAGCGGCTCCACACACGGATGACTCAGCAGTGATTTACGTATGCGAGGATAAAACTCTTTTCCTTGGAGATGCAACCTGTCCTCAGTTCCCAAACGGTGCAAAGGATCCGGTTCTTGGCAGAAAGCTTGCTGATACCATCAAAGAGATTGATCCTGATATATGCGTAGAGGGTCATTGGGTGCCGGTAGAAACCGATGATACACTGGCAGATTTATTAATGAATTGACAGCCTCGTGTGCCTGCGATATCATAACAAACAATAAACCGATAAGGAGCACTTATGAATCAGCGATATATGTATAACTACATGGAGATTATGTACAGACGTATTCGCTTATAGCTGGATTTATCCACACAGCTGTGAGCCGATAGGTCTTATCTGTCTGTGTGGTTTTTCGTAAATGATGATTTTTGAAAAGCACAGGGCAGATTGTAATCTGGTAACTGTGCTTTTTTTATTACTCAAAAGGAGGATTATGAAATGGGACTAGAGGGAAAAGAGCTTGAAGAGTTATATCTGAGACAGTACTCAGGCGCAGGAGAAGAGTATCGTTTGTTTAGTACAAAAGTAAATGAAACAGAGTACAGATTGACCATGCACTACCTCCATAAATTTCTAAAACCCGGTGACAGGATCATAGATATAGGCGCCGGATGCGGTGTTTACACAAATGCTCTGGCCGGGGAAGGCTATTCTATCGACGCGCTGGATCTGCATCCGGACAACGTTGCCAGAATGAAAGAACTCTTTAAAAATGCAAAGAACATCAACGTGCATCAGGGTAATGCGCTGGATTTGAAAGAGTTTAACGACAACACCTTTGACCTGGTACTTGAGCTGGGCCCTGTCTACCATCTTCATAAGACACCGGAGAGAATAGCAGCGATAAAAGAAGCTGCAAGAGTAGCTAAAAAAGGTGCACCAATATTTGTTGCGTTTGTGCTTCAGGATGCTCCGCTCATACAGTACATATTCCAGCATGAGAATCCGGCTGAAGAGATAAAGACAATAGGCTACGAAAGGGACACAGCCAGAGTCACAGACAATACCGGTTCATCTATATACCTTGATACTATACCCACAATAGATGAACTGACAGAGCTGGTTCTAAAAGAAGTGCCTGTCACAAAAGGCCCAAGATTTGCTCAGGATGGACTCTCACATGTTATCAGGGATTCAGTAAACAATATGTCGGAAGCGTCCTATAACGAATGGCTTCAGTACCTGATAGCAACGGCTGAAAGGGCTGATCTGATGGGCTATTCCAACCATGTAGTGCAGGTTTTTATCAAGAAATGACGATGGCTATTTCTTGTGAGCCCCATGGTTATCGGATATAATTGAATAATGGTCCCTGGGGACTTAAGTCAGGGGACCATTTTTCTACCGGTATGTGGAGAGGAGAATTAAAGTATGGCGGGACAGATTACGCACATGGAAGTAGCGTACAAGCTGATAGACAGATTGGGGATTGCCGAGGGGAAGGCGGAGTACATCCTCGGCTCGGTGGCGCCTGATTCGGTGCACTTTGACGAGGATTACCTGAGCAAGAAGATTCATTCCCATTTATTCGAGAACTGCGGACCATGGGGAGATACGCAGAACTACGATAACTGGATCATAAATATCAAAGCCTTTTGGAACAAATATGTGGTAAAAGAAAATGATAACATACGAAAGGCTTTTTACATGGGTATAGTTGTGCATTGCCTTACGGACTATTGGAATGATCTGCTTAACTGGCGTGCTCTGCAAAAAGAGATGATTCCGCCCATGAACCTGAACGAGTTCAAGGAAGGGTATTCCCCCGAATCATTCCGGATAGACAGATGGCTCTATCAAAATATAGATAACGCCGATGTGATAATGCAGCTTCTTGAAGACTCGGAGGCAGCAGATTTTGAAGATTATGTTAAGGCCGACTGCATGATAAGGATGAAAAGACATCTCATCGACGAGCAGTATAATCTTCCTGATCCTATTGATGTATCCGGGCACGAATTCATCACAGCGGACATGATGCGAAGATTCGTGAATGAAGTTCCGGATAGGATCTGTGGGCAGATAAAAGAGTTTGGTAATGCCCCTGCAGTAGAGATGCAGCTTATAAATGATGATTATCTTGGTCGTATAGAGAAGCTTCGCCACGCATGCAGAGGAATACTTGTAAGGGAGGGAAAAGTTCTTTTGTGCCACGAGCCAAAGAGCGGATTGTACATCATCCCCGGAGGCGGAGTGGAAGGCCATGAAGACTACTCTTCGTGCTGCGAGCGTGAGATGCTGGAGGAGACCGGATACAGGACAAAGGCCATAACCGGGTATCTTGATATTGAAGAGCTCTTTGATGTCTGGAGACACATCAATCACTACTTCATATGTGAGCTTATAGAAGATACAGGAGTTCAGCGCCTTACAGAAGCAGAGAAGCTTGCAGGCTACACCAATGCATGGGTTCCGCTCGAGCAGGCGCTTGAGATATTCGGTAAATACGAAGACTACCATGACAGGACCATAGCAGTTTACGGGCTTTACAGGCGTGAACATACTGCGCTTAAAGAGTATGAAAAGTTCATCTCAGGAGGATTGCATGCCCAAGCAGAACATATTTGACAACGAAACATTCTTTGAAGGCTACAAGAAAATCAGGGAGAGAGCATCTAACGCCAACGACCTCTTTGAAATCCCGACGCTGTTTTCTCTTTTACCTAATCTCACAGGGAAAAGAGTTCTCGACCTGGGATGCGGATATGGCGAGCACTGTATCTCTTTTATCCAAAAAGGAGCAGACAGGGTTGTGGGCATTGATATTTCGGAGAAGATGCTGGAAGTGGCAAAGGCCAAAAACAGCGATCCAAAGATTGAGTATCGTCTCATGCCAATCGAGGACATCTCTCAAATCACGGAGAAGTTCGACGTGGTCATAAGCTCACTGGCCCTTCACTATGTTGAGGACTTCGAAGGAGTAGTAAGGAACGTGAATGGCCTCCTTACACCCGGTGGCGAATTTATCTTTTCACAGGAGCATCCCTTTAACACCTGCCACAGCACAGGCGAGCGCTGGACAAGAGATGAGAACGGGGAAAAGATACATGTCAACCTTAAAAACTATGGTATCGAGACGGAGAACGAGAGCACCTGGTTTGTAGATGGCATCAAGAAGTACCACAGAATGTTTTCAACCATAGTAAATACATTGGTAGATTCCGGCTTTACCATAGAGAAAATGGTAGAGCCGCTGCCGGACGAAGAGCTTCTAAAGAAATTTCCGGAGCATAAAGATCTTTTCCATAAGCCGGATTTTCTGGTCATTAAGGCAAGGAAACATTGAGGATAACCATGAAAAGACTTTTTGAAATTGATTTAAAAGACTACAAAGAATCAGGCAACGTATTTCGAAGGCCCTCTGCCAGAGCAATCATCAGAAAAGGCGACAAGATTGCGCTGGTTTACAGCAAGAAGGAGAAATACTACAAATTCCCTGGCGGCGGAATTCACGAGGACGAGGACAAAAGACAGGCTCTCGTTCGCGAAGTCAGAGAGGAAGTCGGAATGGTTGTCATCCCTGAGAGCATCAGGGAGTTTGGAAGTGTCCTTCGCAGGCAAAAGAGTGATCGGGGAGAGGACACCATCTTTGAACAGGAAAACTTTTACTATTTCTGTGATGTAGAAGACGAGCTGGTAGAGCAGGAACTTGATGATTACGAGAGCGATGCGGAGTTTGTACTGCGCATCGTGGATCTGGACAAGGCGATCAAGGCCAATGACATTTATTCCAGCGATGTCTTTTTTAACGAAGTCATGATAAAAAGAGATCTCAGAGTGCTTAGATTATTGAAGGAGATCTGAGAATGGGGAAAAGAAATAATGATAAATCTGGAGACAGACAGGCTGATCCTCAGAGATTACACTGAGAGCGACTTTGAGGAATACTTCAAATTAAAAACAGATGATAAGACAATGTACTACCTTCAGGACATCAAGCTGGATTCACCTGCAGATGCCAGAGAAGAGTTCGAAGGCGTACTGGCAGATATGGAGAAGCCGGATAGGGAGTTTTATTTTCTGCACATGGAACTAAAGGACTCCCATGAGCAGGTAGGAAGCGTCGGTTATACGGTAACAGACAATACGCCGGTTGGTAAGCTTGTTCATCTTGGATACTTTACATATCCGAAGTTCTGGGGCAATGGATATATGTCCGAGGCAGTGCAGAAGGTGCTCGAATTTGCTTTCACTCAGGACAACGTGTACAGAGTAACAACCGGGTGCCTTGCAGAGAATATCGGCTCTGAGAGAGTTATGCAAAAAAGTGGGCTCATAAAAGAAGCTGAGCACATCGACTATGAGTGGCATGACGACAGAATGAAAACCCGCCTGGAGTACAGGCTTCTTCGCCATGAGTGGGAGAGTATGCATAAATGAAAAAAGTACTTGTACTGGGGTGCTCCGGAAGTGGTAAGAGCACCTTTTCAATTAAACTTCATGAGAAAACAGATCTTCCGCTGTACCATCTGGATAACATATGGTGGAAGGCTGACAGGACCCATATTTCCAGAGACGAGTTTGACGAGCAGTTATCTGACCTTGTAAGTCGCGACACCTGGATCATTGACGGAGATTACAGCAGGACTTATGAAAAGAGAATTGCAGCCTGCGATACAGTCTTTTTCCTGGATTATGGCGAGCAGGTCTGCATGGATGGAATTATAGGCAGAGTAGGGCAGGATCGCCCTGATATGCCATGGACAGAGAATAAGCTGGATCCTGAACTTGTGGAGCTGGTTAAGAACTATGAGGAAGAAAATAAGCCGGTTCTTTACGAGCTCTTTTCCAAATATCCGGACAAGAAGGTGATCACATTCCATACCAGAGAAGAGGCAGAAAAATGGATTACAGAAATATGAATACAGACAGAATAAATGAACTTAGAAAAGAATGGGAAGCAGAGGAGAAGATTGCCCACATTCACGGCTGGGACTTTTCTCACATCCATGACAGATACGAAGAGGAAGACGACCTTCCCTGGGATTACAAGAAGATAATTGAGGAGTACCTTGATCCTGACATGAAGCTTATGGATTTTGACACTGGTGGAGGAGAGTTCCTGCTATCGCTGGGACACCCATACAAGAACACAGCAGCAACAGAGGGCTTTCCGCCAAACGTTGAGCTGTGCAAAGAGACTCTTTTGCCCCTGGGGATTGATTTCAAAACCTGTGATAATGAATCAGACATTCCTTTTGCCGACAGCTCTTTTGACATAATGATCAACAGACACGGAAGCTTTGACCCCAAGGAGATATACAGACTCCTTAAGGATAATGGCATATTCATCACTCAGCAGGTGGGAGGCAAGAACGACAGGGAACTGGTGGAGATGGTTCTTCCCGGCACACCTGAGCCCTTCCCGGAGTTAGAGCTCTCTATCCAGAAAAAGAAATTTGAAGAAGCCGGATTTGAAGTAATCCGAGGCGAAGAAGTGTACAGACCAATCAGATTCTATGACGTAGGCGCATTCGTGTGGTTTGCTCGCATCATAGAGTGGGAGTTCCCGGATTTCTCGGTGGAGAAGTGCTTCGACAAGCTCCTCAAGATGCAGGAAAAAATCGACAAGAACGGCTTCGTCGAGGGAACCATCCACAGATATCTCATTGTAGCGAAAAAGTAAAAATGAGTCCTTGACTCCGTCCCTAGGAATCAAAAATGACAAGCTAATCATCCGCGGAAAAGAAGAGATAAATCTCATAGACACGAAGGACATCATAATGATCGAGAGGACCGATGGCATAAGCAGGATTGTGACGGAGGATGAGACCTTCCTTACGTCGTCATCTCTTTCTTCTATACAGGAGAAACTCGATCCTGACAAATTCATGAGATGCCACAAATCGTACATAATCAGAGTGGGAGCAGTCAAAAAGCTTGAGGTGTACGGCAGATGGACCTATACGGTAACACTTAAGGGCACGGATGAAACTGCTCTTATGACTTCTGAAAAATACAATGAGATGAAGCAGAAGCTGGTATTCTGACGAACTAAAAAACACGTTGACTTTAAAACGCATATTTGTTACTCTTTGTAATGTAATAAAAATCTTAAGGAAAGCGAGGTAATCATAATAATGAGTGCAAACAGAACAGA
>DFGW01000246.1 GCA_002372465.1 Butyrivibrio sp. UBA3740 | reverse complement strand
TATTTGGTGACATAGCCAAGCGGTAAGGCGTGGGTCTGCAACACCCTGATCGGCAGTTCAAATCTGCCTGTCACCTCTAAAAACCTGTGAATATTCATTATTCACAGGTTTTTTTGTGCTATAATTTATTCAGTCATTTTTTATTGGAGGTTAAGGTATGGCAGAAGAAACAATGAATGATTTTATGGAAGAAATTGATAAGTCTCTTTTAAAGGGCAAGGACGGAGACGGATTCATCTGGGAGAAACTCAACGAACTTCTTGAATCAGGTGAATATGTTGATGTTGAGGTTACTGAGGCTGTCAAAGGGGGAGTAGTAGCTTTCCTTGAGGAAAAAAGGGGATTTATTCCTGCATCGAAGCTTTCTCTTTCATATGTTGATGAGCAGAAGCTTCCTGAGTTTGTTGGAAAAACTTTGAAGGTAAAGGTTATCACCGTAGAGCCTGAAGAGGAGAAGCTGGTTTTGTCAGCAAAGGAATATCTTAAGGAAGAAGCAGAAGCTAAGAAAGCAGAAGCTATTTCCAAGGTTCAGGTAGGACTTGTGACTGAAGGAACTGTTGAAAGCCTTCAGAACTATGGTGCCTTTGTAAAACTTGAAAACGGGACATCAGGTCTTGTACATATCTCTCAGATCAGTAATAAGAGAATTGCACATCCTTCTTCAGTTCTAAAAGTTGGCCAGACTGTTAAGGTAAAAGTTACTGCAATTAAAGATGGAAAACTCAGCCTTAGTATCAAGGCACTTGAAGATGTAATGGAGCCTGATGTAAGTGAGGAGAAGATAGAGTTTAAGAGTGAGGGCGAAGCTACAACTTCACTTGCAGATCTTTTGAAAAAAGCCGGTTTCTAAAAGTATATTGTTTGCCTGGAAAGGAGACTATGTATGGAAGAAGTAATGAAGCTTAAGGAACTTATCGATAGTTCTGATAACATTGTTTTCTTTGGAGGAGCCGGAGTTTCAACTGAGAGTGGAATTCCTGACTTCAGAAGTAAGGATGGTCTTTACAATCAGCATGATGTCAGGTTTGATAAGTACCAGCCGGAATATCTTTTAAGCCATAGCTGTCTTGTCTATGAGCCAAAGGTATATTATGAATTCCACAGGCAGAAAATGGATACCAGGAATATTGCGCCCAACAATGCTCATAAATACTTGGCAGCTTTGGAGAAACAGGGAAAGCTTAAGGCTGTTGTCACACAGAATATAGACGGACTACATCAAAAGGCCGGAAGCAAAGTCGTTTATGAGATCCACGGAAGTGCCCTTAGGAACTACTGCATGAGCTGTGGGAAAGAGTTTCCTTCAGATTATATATTTGAATCAGATGAGCCTATTCCAAAATGCAGCTGTGGTGGAGTTATAAGACCCGATATCACTCTTTATGAAGAAGGACTTCCGGAAGATCAGGTTTCGGGTGCGATTGATGCCATAGCCAGGGCAGATATGCTTATAATCGGCGGAACATCTCTTACGGTTTATCCGGCAGCTTCTTTTGTAAATTATTTCAGAGGCAGTAAGCTGGTTATCATTAATAGGGATGCGATAGATGTGAGAAGGGCAGAGAATACCTTCATTATCAACAGAAAGATAGGCGAGCTGTTTACAGAGCTTGCAAAGCTCCAGAATATAGAACTGTAAAATGTTTCAAATATATTAAAAACCACTTGCTTTTGGACTCACTATATGGTAATATATCACTCTGTGATAAATTCCTTGCTACTTGACTGATACGAGTAGCCAGAGACCAAAAGGAGGTAACTATAGCATGAACAAATACGAATTAGCCGTTGTTGTTAGTGCAAAGATCGAAGACGACGCAAGAACCGCAGTCATCGAGAAGGTTAAGAGAACTATCGAGAAGCACGGTGGTCAGATTACCAACATCGATGAGTGGGGTAAGAAGAAGCTTGCATACGAGATCGAGAAGATGACAGAAGGCTTCTACTATTTCATCCAGTTCGATGGTGAGCCAACTTCTCCAGCTGAGATCGAAGCTCGCATGAGAATCATGGACGGCGTCATCAGATATTTATGCGTTAAGAACGAGGCTTAAATAGAAGAGGACGAAAAATGAACAAAGTAATTTTATGTGGACGTTTAACAAGAGACCCTGAAGTGAGATATTCACAGGGGGCAGAGCCTATGGCTATTGCTCGTTATACACTGGCTGTTGATCGCAGAAGATCAAGAAACAATGACCAGAATGAGCAAACAGCTGATTTCATCAGCATTGTAGCTTTCGGAAGAAACGGAGAGTTCGCTGAGAAATACCTTAAGAAGGGCACCAAGATGCTGATTACCGGAAGGATTCAGACTGGTAGCTACACCAATAAGGAAGGCGTTAAAGTCTACACAACAGAGGTGGTTGTAGAAGAGCAGGAATTTGCTGAGTCTAAGAACTCCGCTTCAAACGGTGGTAACTACAGCAATTATGATAATGCACCAAGTGCTCCTGCCGGCAATGAGCCTGCACCCACTGCAGCAGGCGATGGCTTCATGAATATTCCTGACGGAATTGAAGAGGAGCTGCCTTTTAACTAATAAGGAGGAATAAAAATGGCTTTCACTAAGTCTGATAGATCCGACGCTCCAGTAAGGAGAAAAGGCGGAATGCACAGAAGAAAGAAAGTTTGCGTTTTCTGTGGCAAGGATAATGTAATTGATTACAAGGATACAGCTAAGCTTAAGAAGTTCGTTTCTGAGAGCGGCAAGATTCTTCCTAGAAGAATCACAGGAAACTGCGCTAAGCACCAGAGAGAGCTTACATCAGCCATCAAAAGAGCTAGACACCTGGCACTGATGCCCTATGTAGCTGAGTAATTGCAGTTAATACAAGGATTTTTAAGGCACTTTTTAGAAGAGATTCTAAAAAGTGCCTTTTTGTGCGTTGCTATGACCGTGCCAGAAGCTAATTTTATCCTTTTTTTATACTCTTTGGGCAGGCGAAGGTGTAACATAAGAAAGACGTTTTTTATGAGGAGGAAGATTATGAAAAAGAGAAAAGTGATTTTACAGGCCATTTTATGCGCAGCAATGCTCCTGTCAGCGTGCGGAGGAGAGAAAGCAGCAGAAACTTCATCTTTGTTTGAACAAACAGGGAATGAAACTGCGGCTGGGCAGGAAGTGTCTGGTGAGTCATCTGAACAAAAAGAAGCAGCAGATAATGGGGCAGGGCAGGTGGCTGAACAGAAGGATACAGCCGGCAATGCATCTGACGTACTTACAAAAGAGCAGGCTTACAATGCAGTGATCAATTATAATAAGGCTATCGGATCCGGTATTGATGATGAGCTTAACTCCGAAGGATATACGGAATACTGGGATGCTTCAACAAATGAGAATGGAGAAATAGTCGTTTTATTTCGCTCATACACAGGCTCTCAGACTCGCTATTATGTAAATCCCACTACAGGAGAAACATATGTCACTGAGCTGGTTCCTGGAATAATAGATGAAGAACAGAAGAACGGTGAAACATTTAATGCCAGAGATTATCTGACAGCTACCGAGCAAAATGATAGTACATCTGCAGAAAGCAATAGTTCATCAGTTCCTGTTGAATATGAGACTGCAGATGGCTTCATGGCTTCGTTTCTGCTTTCCTCCGACAGGGATAAGATAGATACTACAAATGACTACGGCGTTTTATACAGAGTTGTTTACGAAGCTTCACTTTCGGGAGATGAACTTGTGGCATGTGGTTCTATGGATTACAGGAACTTTAAAGATCAAGATCCCATTACCATATCTTCAGATGTTAAACATGTATTCAAGGTGGATGACAATACTGTATACCAGAAGGATGGCGAGCAGGGAACTGAAACAATATCCAAGGAAGAGTTTGCCGAATATCTCACCAGCCTTAAGGATTCAGGAATGTACTTTGATGTAGAGATAAGCGGAGGGGTTGTTAAGTCAGCTTTGCTTTCTGCACAATAAAAATAGCGCGCATTACCCTTGCCCATATCCATTACGTAATGACACCGGGATGATTAATATTCGTCCCGGTATTTTTGTGCTATACTATAACAAGGAAAATTTGTGCATCATATGTCCAAATTGTTGGGGAAGAGGACAAGGGTTATGGCAAGCAAAAACAGAGTCAAATTAAAGGGAAGGCTAAAGACCTACCTTAGAGTCTTTACATATCTGGGAATCCTGCTGGCGTTTGTTAACGCTGCGGTTTTTACCGTTAACTTTACAGCGGGACTTATCCTTCTGGCATTCACCGGATTATACCTGATTGCAGTTTTATATATGAATTTCTACAGTAAGCCAATCATTATGAATGAGCTTATAAGCTTTGCTACGGAGTACGGTCAGATTCAAAAAAAGCTCCTGCGTGAACTGGACCTTGCCCATGCAGTTTTGGATGATACTGGTAAAGTGGTCTGGAGCAACAGCGCTTTTGAGAAGATCGTGCATCAGGAGAGGGGCTTCAGGAAGACGATATTCTCTCTTTTCCCAAGTATTACCATGGACAAGTTCCCGGAAGGCTACGAAGAAGTATCCTACGAGCTCGAATACGAGAACAGCAATTATACCATCAAGATGAAGAGAATATCCTTAAAAGAGATGGCGGTCAATAGTGACATCATCGATGCGGAAGGCTATGAGGGAAGCCTTATAGCAGTTTATCTCTTTGATGAGACAGCCCTTAAGCTGGCAATCCAGGAAGTAGATAACCAGTCACTGGCAGCCGGGCTTATATACCTTGATAACTACGAAGAGGCGCTGGACAGCGTAGAGGAAGTTAGAAGATCTCTTTTGATAGCTCTTATCGACCGAAAGGTCAACAAGTACATTGCATCCTGCAACGGTATAGCCAAGAAGCTGGAGAAGGACAAGTACTTCGTGGTTATGCCCAAGAAGTCCTGTGAGATGTTAAAGGAGCAGAGGTTCGATATCTTAGAGGATGTTAAGACTGTCAACATCGGTAATGAGATGGCAGTTACACTGAGTATAGGTATTGGCCTTAACGGTCTTTCCTACGCACAGAATTACGAGTTTGCGAGAAATGCCATTGATGTTGCCCTTGGACGAGGCGGCGATCAGGCAGTTGTTAAGAGTGCTGACAGCATTTCCTACTACGGAGGAAAGAGTCAGCAGATAGAAAAGAGTACAAGGGTTAAGGCGAGAGTTAAGGCCCATGCCCTCCGAGAGATCATCTCCGGCAAGGATAATGTCATCGTAATGGGACACAGGATCGGAGATGTAGACAGCTTTGGTTCATCTGTAGGTATCTATAGGATTGCCAAGACTCTGGACAGGAAGTGTCACATTGTACTGAACGATGTGACCACCTCCATGCAGCCGCTGGTTGATCTTTTCAAGAACAATCCGGACTATGAGGATGACATGATCCTGTCCAACCAGCAGGCCATAGATATTGCAGGCAACAACACGGTTCTGGTTGTAGTGGATGTCAACAAGCCCAGCATTACCGAGTGCCCTGAGCTTTTGAGATTCTGCAAGACCATCGTGGTACTGGATCACCACAGGCAGGGTACTGAGGTCATCGAGAACGCCACACTTTCATATGTTGAGCCTTATGCTTCTTCGGCCTGTGAAATGGTTTCCGAGATCCTACAGTACATTGGCGACAATGTGAAGATCCACAACGAGGAGGCTGACAGCCTGTATTCCGGAATCATGGTTGATACCAACAACTTCATGAACAAGACCGGTGTCAGGACCTTTGAAGCAGCAGCCTTCCTTAGAAGGAACGGAGCGGATGTTACCAGAGTCAGAAAGCTCTTCAGAGAAGAAGCCGTAGAGTACAAGGCCAAGGCAGATACCGTCAGTCAGGCAGAAATCTATCGCAGCAGATTTGCGATATCGGTTCTTTCCAATGACGAGATCCAGAGCCCTACCATCGTAGGAGCCCAGGCAGCCAATGAGCTTCTGAACATCAAGGGTGTCAGAGCAAGCTTTGTATGTACCGAATATCAGAACCAGATCTATGTAAGTGCCAGATCCATTGATGAAGTCAATGTACAGGTCATCATGGAGAAGCTCGGTGGCGGCGGACATATGAGCAGCGCCGGCTGTCAGATGGAGGGAATGTCTGTACCGGAAGCAATTGAAACCCTCAAGAAAACCCTTGACCAAATGATTGAAGAAGGAGAGTTATAACAGCAATGCAGGTTATTTTATTAGAAGATGTAAAGAGCCTTGGAAAGAAAGGCGAGATAGTAAAGGTAAGCGACGGATATGCCAGAAATATGCTTCTTCCTAAGAAGCTTGGAGTTGAAGCA
Source organism: Butyrivibrio sp. UBA3740 (assembly GCA_002372465.1). Taxonomy (GTDB): domain Bacteria; phylum Bacillota; class Clostridia; order Lachnospirales; family Lachnospiraceae; genus Butyrivibrio. Next base: position 2,335 of record DFGW01000246.1, on the reverse strand, counting down.
ACCCAGAAGAACCTCAACGAATTGAAGAACCAGCAAAAGAGAGATTCCATTGTTGCACAGCAGCAGCTGGATGAGGCTAAAGCCTTTGGCGAGAAGATCAGCAAGGAGACTGTTCAGCTGACCATGAAGGCCGGAGAAGGCGGAAGGGTATTTGGTTCTATTTCTTCAAAAGAGATAGTGACAGCCGCCAAGCAGCAGTTTGGATTTGACATTGATAAAAAGAAGCTTCAGATGCCTGAGCCTATCAAGGCCTTTGGCACCTACGAGATCCCCGTTAAGCTTCATCCCCAGGTTACTAGCACATTAAAGGTAAGCGTAAAGGAACAGTAATATGCCAGAAGAAACATTACTTAAGCGAGTTGCGCCCAACTCTCTGGAGGCAGAGCAGTCGGTTATTGGCGCGATGCTTATTGATAAAGATGCGATCCAGATCGCTTCCGAGATAGTAAATCCGGATGATTTTTACAACAGGCAATTGGGGACTCTTTTTGAGACAATGGTTGAGCTGGACAGGGAGGGAAGTGCAGTTGATGTAGTTACTCTCCAGAACAGACTCAGGGAAAAGAATGTTCCGCCGAATGTCAGCAGCGTAGAATTCATAAGTGATCTTGTATCTATAGTTCCCACATCTGCCAACGTAAAATATTACGCACAGATAGTGGCAGAAAAGTCCACTCTTCGAAAGCTGATCCATGTCAGCGAGGACACCATAAATACCTGCTACACCAATGCAGATAACATGGAAGGTATTTTAAATGATGTTGAGAAGAATGTCTTCCAGATAACTCAGAAGAGAAATACAGGTGATTTCGTTTCCATTGATAAAGTAGTAATGAATGCCCTGGACCGAATCGAGAAGGCCAGCAAGATGAAGGGCAATGTCACAGGACATGCTACAGGATTCGTTGATCTTGACTTTAACACAGCTGGTTTTCAGCCCTCTGACCTTATTCTTATTGCAGCAAGACCTGCTATGGGTAAGACGGCTTTCGTCCTTAACATAGCTGAACATATGGCTTTTCATGACAACAAATGTGTTGCCATGTTTTCACTGGAAATGTCCAAGGAGCAGTTTGTTAACCGTCTCCTTTCCATGGAATCGCACGTTGATTCGCAGCACATAAGAACCGGTAACATGTCCGATATGGACTGGGAAAAGCTCATTGAGAGTGCAGATGTGATCGGATCATCCAAGCTCATAATTGATGATACGCCAAGTATTTCGATTCAGGAGCTTCGCTCAAAGTGCCGAAAGTACAAGCTTGAGCATGACCTTCAGGTCATCATCATCGACTACCTTCAGCTTATGTCCGGAGGTACAGGCAGAAGCTCAGAGTCCAGACAGCAGGAGATTTCAGAGATTTCAAGATCGCTAAAAGCTCTTGCCAGGGAACTGGATGTTCCGGTAATAGCTCTTTCGCAGCTGTCCCGTGCTGTAGAGCAAAGGCCTGACCACAGACCAATGCTTTCAGACCTTCGTGAGTCCGGAGCCATTGAGCAGGATGCAGACGTTGTAATGTTTATCTACAGAGATGACTATTACAATAAAGATACAGAGAAAAAGGGCGTGGCAGAGATCATCATTGCCAAGCAGAGACATGGCCCGATCGGAACTGTAGAGCTGCTTTGGCTTCCTCAGTTTACAAAGTTTGCCAATCTTGAAAAGGGGCGTTAATAGCCCTTCGCCAAATGCAAAATAAAAAAAGCACGTTCGTTCAAGCAAGCTTGACAAACGTGCTTTTTATCATTTTTCGCTTGGACTCAGCCCTGAGAAATGGCTGATACAGGGCACTGTGCAGCGCAAGATCCGCAGTCGATGCATGTTCCAGCGTCGATAACGTACTGTGTGTCTCCCTGAGAAATAGCTGATACAGGACACTGAGCAGCGCAAGATCCGCAGCTGATGCAACCATCACTAATAACGTATGCCATAATAGTATCTCCTTCCGTAAATGAAAATTCTGCCAAAAAGTGGCATAACAATGGGCTTTGCCGAACCCGTCATTGTTACTTATTTATCATAACTTATGGAATGTGATTTATCAATACCAATAACGAAAAGTTTTATCAGAATAAATGATAAAAATTGTATAAATTGGCTGACAATCTGTTACAAAAATGTTACTATTGAAAGCGGCAGAATACGAGCGTAATATCCGTACACAGCTGAATTTCTTGGGAGGAAAAGGTGTGAACGGGATTTTTTGCGCGGTTTTTGATATTAATCAAATTTTTAACACAACAAATGTCATATACTGATAGTTGTGTAAAAAGCCAAAAACTTCAATATAAAAAAGGTAGGAGGAATTAAAATGGCAAGAAACATGAAAACCAT
>DFGW01000012.1 GCA_002372465.1 Butyrivibrio sp. UBA3740 | reverse complement strand
GATATCCATGACTGTGGTCAGACAGGTATTGTCGGCCATCTTGGGGGAGCTTTTTCCATAATCGAAGACAATCACATTCATCATATCAACAATAAGCACAACCTGATGGGAGCTGAGATTGGCGGAATCAAGCTTCACGCTGCCATAGATACCATCATCAGAAGGAATCACATAGACCACTGCACAAGAGGTCTTTGGCTTGACTGGCAGGCTCAGGGAACAAGAGTGTCACAGAATTTCTTCCATGACAATGTTCCTCCGGAGGGGGTAGTTATTGACGATCGCCTCTCCCTTGGAGAAGACATTTTTGTGGAGGTTTCTCACGGTCCTACTCTGATAGACCACAATCTGCTTCTTTCAGATATTGCCTGCAGATTAAGCACTCAGGGACTTGCCTTTGTCCACAACCTTATTGCAGGATCTTTTACCTATGTGGGAACAGGGACGGACGGAGGAACCAAGAATATCCCCACCCAGAGGTATACTCCTTACCATGTTCCTCACTCCACAAAGATAGCAGGCTTTATGACCATACTTCACGGAGATGCAAGGTTCTACAACAATATCTTTATTCAGCAGAAGGTCAGGCAGGATCTATTGGATTTCTGCATTTCAGAAAACAGCGATACCATGGACCAGCACAACTTTATCTGCGGAACTTACCCTTACAATAAGTTCCCGACAGCTTCGGAGTACTTTGCTAAGTTTACGAAGATCCCTGAGTGGAAGGATGGAAATGATATCTATTACTCATACCTTCCTGTTTATACCGGCGGAAACGCCTACTTTAACGGAGCAAGGCCATGTGACAACGAACTTGCGGCTCATGTGGACAAGGATCACAAGATAAGCCTGTATCTGGATGAAGAAGATGGAAGATACACTATCCATACCAATCTCTATGAGTATCTTCCAAGGAACTTTACTATGCCTATGAATACCGATGCGCTGGGCATAGCCTTCGAGCCGGAGCAGAGATTTGAAAATCCTGATGGCAGTGCCATCAATTTCGATACAGATTACTTTGGAAGAAAGCGTGGAAGATATCCTGTGGCTGGACCCTTTGAGGAGTGCAATACCGACAGGTTTACGGTTCAGACTCCGGGCTTTGGTTCCTACAGGATCCGTCATGATGAAAGCCCAAGGATAGAGGGGAAAGATGCTCCTTCCAAGGACACTGAAGCACTTTATGAGGAGATGAACTCAAGGGAAGAGTTTGAACCCCACGAGTCCGATAAACCTAAGGAACCTAACTTCACCATGAAGGAAGACCTCCCGGAACCTGAGGATATTGTAGAGGAGATAAACGCCAATATTCTTCTTACAGGGTGCGAGAGCGCCGGTATTTCTTTTCCCTTTGAAGGGAGCCTGTTCCAGGTGAGGGATATGTTCGTCAAGGGCAACGAAGTCTGGCTGTACGACGGCGTGAATGACAAGGTGGTGGAGCTTGACTGCGAATATGGAATCTATCATACTTTGAAGAAATGGTCTATTGGGGCGCTTCAGTCGATAGATGTTTCTGACGACCCTAACTGCGAGGGCTTTGTAAGGACTGCCGGAACTCTTCTTTGCATACTCAATAAGAGCATGGCACATGATCCGGCTGACACCTGCTCGACCATTCAGGACAAGGTCAATGCAGGTATAGAACCAAAGGGCATCAAGATGCGCTTTACCACCAAGTACCTTAAGTTCATCCGTAACAAGAAATTTATATCCCTTGAGGACGTTATCTACAGGATGAGTAAGGGCGGCATGGATATAGTCACAGAGAGACTTGAAAAACTCTGATAATAAATTAAGGATACATTTATCTGATGGAGAAAAGAGCTAACTGGTACGAACTGGACAATGCGGCCAAGATCGTACCGTCAACTGCAAAGGGTGCAAATACCAGAGTATTCAGAATTACCTGCGAGCTTAAGGAAGAGGTTGACAGGGAAACTCTGCAAAGGGCCCTGGATGAGACAATTGAGGAGTACCCCTTCTTTAACTGCGTACTTCACAGGGGAATCTTTTGGTATTACCTGGAGGACAGCGATTTAAAGGCTGTGGTGGAGCAGGAACACACTCCCGCCTGTCTGCCTTTATATATCCGCGGGAAAAAGGGCCTTTTATACAGGGTGAACTATTTCAAAAAGAGAATAAATCTTGAGATGTTCCATGTCCTTGCAGACGGTACAGGAGCCTTTATGTTCTTTAAGAACCTGGTAACAAGGTACCTTCAGATAAAGCACAACTTAAGCGAGGACATCAAACCCTCGGATGATTTTTCCGTGGAGGAGAAGAATGAAGATGCCTTTACGGATAACTACAGCAAGCAAAAGGGCCTTAAGCAGCTCAAAGAGATGAGATCAGTCAAGGCTTACCAGGTGGGTGGAGAGCTGGATGATAATCTTTTACCTCATCTTCTGGAGGGCACGGTTTCGGCATCTAAGTTTTTGGAGCTGGCTCATAAGTACAACACCACCGTGGGAGTGCTATGCGTTGCAGTGTACATCAAGGCTGCCATCCAGGGCATGAGCCGTCATCAAAAGAAAAAGCATCTGGTTATAAGTGTTCCCGTTAACTTAAGGCAGTTTTACAAGAGCGGAACAGCAAGGAACTTCTTCGGCGTCATAAATATTGACTATGATCCCAAGTCCTACACAGGAGAGATGAGCAGCATCACTGATCAGGTGGCAAAGGACTTCAAGGAAAAGCTCGCCCCTGAGAATATCGAAAAGACCATGAATTCCTACTCAGCTCTGGAGCACAACCTTGCTATCAAGATGGTTCCGCTTCCCATCAAGGACTTTACCATCGGAAGATTTGACAGTGCTGCCAAGAGGGGAGTCACCACATCTATGTCCAATTTAGGTCTTATCAAGATGCCTGCGGAGGTGGAGGATTACATCGACAGGTTTGGAGCCTTTATGACTGCTTCATCCCAACAGGTCTGTGTATGTACCTTTAAGGACAAGATGGTATTTGGAGAGGTTTCCCCCTATAAGACCCACAAGATCATGCTGAACTTCTTCAGGTGCCTTACAGAAGAAGGGCTGGAGATAGAGCTTGGCACCAACGACTACGATTCACACGAGGAAAAGTGATGCAATACTGTAAGAAATGTAATGTGAAAATTAGAGGAAGAAAAGAGTGCTGTCCCCTTTGTCAGGGACTTTTGTACGAGACGGAAGGGGAAGAAAACTCTGCATTTCCTGTGCTGAAAACCAGGAAGATCAGCAGCTTTACATTCCTGAAGGTCTGCACTTTTCTTTTCATTGCTTCCGAGATAATTTTTGGAACTATAAATATCATGACCAAGGGCGAGTTTTCTTTTATCGGCCCTGTTATTCTGGGGTTACTTGTGGTCTGGGTGGATATTCTGGCAACCATGTATCTTAGGAACAATCTGATCAAGGTCATTACCTTTGAGGTTATGGTGGCGATTGTGGTGGACTACTACATTGACAAGAAGACGAGTTTCCACGGCTGGAGCGTCAACTGGATGATCCCCATGACCCTTATAGGCCTTGCCATCGTCACCATCATCACTGCACTGATCTTAAAGCTTCGACTTGATGAGTACATTCTGTATATCGTCTTTGATTTTGTGGTGGCGCTTCTTCAGATCATCTTCATCAAAAACGGGCAGAATACCTTCCCATGGCCTGCGGTCATCAGCATCATGGGCTACATGATACTTATCGCAGCTTTAGTGATATTCCGGTTCAGAGATCTAAAAAATGCTTCGGAGAAAATGTTTAACTTATGAACCTTAAGAACAGGCTTAACAGGAACAACTTAAAAAGAGGTATTGTATTTGCTTCAAAGGCCGGAGACTTTGTGGAGAATTCCATAGGAAGGGCCATAGAAAACAGACGTATGGCTCCCGACCTTCCCAAGGATCCGGAGAAGATGACCTGGTACAAAGTGCCCCTTGATAAGGGCCTTTCGGGAGACGGCTCTGAATATTATATCTATGTTAAGCTGGGAGATCCGGAGAAACTCTGCGTATTTTTGTCCGGGGGAGGAGTTGCCTGGAATGAGTACACGGCAGCAAGACCCGTTACCGGGGGAAAGGTTGCAGCCGGCCAGCCTAATTTCTATTGGAACAATCTAAGACCCTTTACCCAGATAATGAATATAAACGTGGGTATCACTGATATTTCAAGTGAGAAGAATCCCTTTAAGGACTGGAGCTTTGTGGTGATAACCTATGCCACCGGTGACTTCCATATAGGGTGTAATGACTATCCCTACACAGGTGAGGATGGAAGTGATCAGGTGCTTCATTTCCACGGTTATGTCAATTTCCTTGAGAGTATGAAAGTGTCAAAAGCTCTTTTCCCAAATCCGGAGACGCTTTTGATCTGCGGCAATTCAGCCGGAGCCTTTGCTGTACCTGCACTGGCGGGTGAGGTTGTGGACAATTATTATCCAAAGGCCAGGAACATTACACTGTTTTCTGACAGCGGACTTTTGCTGTACAAGCACTGGAAGAAGACAGCAAAGACCATCTGGATGGCCAAGGAGAGCTTCTATAAGCCTCTTCGCAGCGACAATATAACTTTAGACTGGTACAGGGATCTCTACGACAGATATGGCGACAGGTTCAGATACCTTTATTCAAGTTCGGTAAGAGACTATCTTCTTAGTGCCTATCATAACGATATCGTAAACAAGAAGTATTCATCTGATTCGGATGTTCAGGAAGAGTATTTCCAGTTGAATAAGAAGATGATACAGGAGTTAAAAGAGATTACGCCCCACTTTGGCATTTTCCTGAATGAGTGGAAGATACCACTGGTGACCAGTGGCGGAACGGTACATACCAGCGTTCGTGAACCCCATTTTACGCTGTTTACGCAAAATGGGATTTCCATGGCCAACTGGCTGAAGGACGCTGTTGAAGGTAAGGTCTATGATGTGGGATTAGACCTTATAAGATAAAGATCAGTCCAAAAAGCACTGCTCAATAAGAGCTTCATATTCATCGCGGTTACATTCGGGTATATCATATTCATCGAGCGCTTCGGCAACGGACCAGTGCTCGTTGATCATTGAACGAAGAATGTTGCGGATAACACTAAGATCCAGTGCTTCTAAAGATGCAACGTTAGTCATACTTTTTTCCCTCCTCACTTACTGAAACATAACACTTTAACTACAATATATTGTATTATATAATTTTCTATATACAAGTATTGACATTTGAATTCCTATTACTTTTGTAAAATATGCACAGAAATCTAGGGGGACTTTCATGCATATAACTGTAATCGCTCTGATAATCGCCATACTGGGCCTTGTAACGAGCTTTTTTCTGGTGGGCATTTTGCCATCAATTGTTTCGCTTGTCATGGGGATAGTTCTTTTTATCAGAGAAGAGGAGAAGTCTATTTCGGTGGTCAGGATCATTGCCATCTCCGCAGCTGGTGTCATCCTCCCCGTCATCATGTATCTCAATACCTTTGGCTTTCACCTTCCCGGAAATGATCCGGAGGGGGTAAGCAGTTTTCAAAGGATCCTTTCTGAGAATTACTCAAACTTTGGCATACATATTTTTGATCCGAAAAAGAGCGAGGCTGAAGAAAGCCTTGCCCTTGAGGAAGAGAACACGAGCTCTACATCTTCCGATCAGGAAGAGAATTACTATGTCTCTCATGAGGCGGAGGTGGACGTCTCTGAAAAAGAGCCTGAAGATAAAGCTGAAGATGTCCCTGACAATAGGAGCATCTTTGAAAGTCTTGACAGTATAGACCCAAGGGAGAAAAACAAGGGTGGAATCATAAGTATAGCTGCTTCCGATGACAACATGCCATCCTATGGAGGACTTCCTGTGGGGACCATGCTGATCGGTCAGTATTTCAGGGAGGATGACCACAACTGCAATCCGGTGCTGGTGCTTCAGAATAAGACAGGAGAGCCGGTCAGATATGAGTGCAGATTCATAGCAAGAGACAGCGAGGGAGAAGAGCTGGCTATTTCAGACAAGACCGTTGAGGTGGTCAGGGATGGAGCGTTGTTTGTATTTGAAGGGAGATTTGATAAAAGAGATCTGAATGGTTCAATGCCTGATGCCTATGAATTTTCCATAACAAAAAGAAACCCCTACGAGAATGACATGGCAGACCTTGTCTCGGTCTACACAGCTGTAGAGGGGAATTCAGCTCTTTTAACTGCCCAGAACAGGTCTGACAAGAAAGTAAAGGTAGATGCCTATGTCCTGTTCTTTGACGGAAAAGAGCTTGTGGATTGTATGTGGATGATTCCACAGAATATCGATGGGGTGTGTCTTGACCCCGGAAGCGCAGCGACCATACAAGGAGACGCCTACTACAGGTTTGACAGGGTTGAGACCTTCTACACAGCCTATGAGGCGGTGGGAGAGAACGGATAGAATTGATAAAACTTCTCAGCCTGAGGCAGCGTCAGATCCTCCGGCGGTGCTTTCAAGCATCATGCCTATTGATTCCATAGCAACTTCGTAAAAAGCCGACAACTCTTTTGCGCCTTCTTCGTCCTTCTCTGCCAGCTTCCTGTACTGAGTGGTGAAATAGGCCTTGGCCTGTTCTATAGTGGCTTTGGTAATGACGTGCCCATTGCAGTAGATGGTACCTGTTTCGGCATTGTACTTGCTGGCTGTATACTTGGCAGTCTGTGCATTGCCCATTCCCATTGATTTAGCCAATGAATATATTAGATCTTCTCTTCCCTGTGCCATAGTAGCCTCCTTATGAAGAACAGTTTTATATTTATAGTATAGCACACTATAATTGGATACTCTTTATGATTATGAGTAATTATGTATGTTATAATGATAATGTTAACATATGGGAGGACTGTGCATGCAGAACGACTTAATGGAAAAATATATCGTTGATAATATTGATTCTGCCATTGAGAACGGGTATATCAAGGTATACTATCAGCCTATTATACGCGTTGCCACAGGGAAGATCACGGGATGGGAGGCTCTTGCAAGATGGGAGGATCCCCAAAAAGGATTTTTAAATCCGGGGCTCTTTGTAGATGTTCTTGAAAAGAATAATCTCATCCATAAGCTGGACAGCTATATCATTGACCTGGTCTTTAGCGATTATCGTCACGTCATCGAGAGAAAGGGGCAGCTTGAGATTTGCTCCATCAACCTTTCGAGGCTTGATTTTGTGCTTATGGATCTGTTTGGTTTTATTGATGAAAAGCGAAAGGAATATGATCTTCCAAAGGAAATATTAAGATTTGAGATAACTGAGTCCGTTATGTTTGAGGATTCTGAATTTGTAAAGCAGCAGATAGACAGATTCCATGAGTATGGATATACCATCTGGATGGATGACTTTGGAAGTGGTTATTCGTCATTAAATGTTCTTAGAAACTTTGACTTTGATCTGATCAAACTTGATATGAAATTTTTGAATAACCTTGAGACAGATTCCCATGGAAAGATCATGCTTTACCATATCATAAACATGATCAAGGAGATGGGGATGCTGACCCTTGCCGAGGGTGTTGAGACCCGGGACCAGTTCAATCTCCTTCGGCGCCTTGGATGTGATTCTGTTCAGGGATTTCTTTTTGGTAAACCGCTGCCCACTGAGATGATCCGTAGCAATATTTTGCAAAAGGGTCTGGAATTTGAAACTGATGAGGAGAGAGATTTTTATTCAGGAAATGATGCTGCCACAGTAAGGATAAACGGACTTGCTGCCTTTGATAACTTCCTGGATCTGGTTCCCATGGGAGTCTTCTGGAAGGATGCCAAAAGGCGTTTTCTTGGTGCCAACAAGATGTTCCTTGAATATTACAACCTTGATTCAGTGGATGATATTGTGGGAAAAACTGATGAAGATATGGGCTGGCATATTAACCCGGAACCCTTCAGGTCCGATGAACTTCGGGTTATAAATGACAAGGAAGAGATCATCAATGCTCCGGGGAAATGCATAGTAAACGGAATGGTAAGAGACATAAAGGCCACCAAGAAGCCTTTTTACTACGGCGGAAAAGTATCCGGCCTTATGGGCTATTTTATTGATGTGACCGATGAAAATCTGGAGAGAGACAGGCTATCAAAGCTTTCCAACACGGATGAACTTACCGGAGTCTTCAACAGGAGAGGATATTCTGAGCTTATTGATGACTACGAACGGCAGTATAGGGAAGACGGAACAGACTTTGCTCTGTTTATGATGGATATCAATAACTTTAAGGAGATAAATGATTCCTTTGGCCATGAGTTTGGCAATAAGGTTCTTCTTGCTGTGTGCAGAAATCTTAGGAGAGTAGCTGCCAAGAACAGTGTTGTTATCAGGTATGGCGGCGATGAGTTTATAATTCTGCATCAGTACAGCAACTCCTATGACCTTATCATTCTCATGCAGAGGATTACAGCAGCGCTTTCTTCCATAGCAGAGGTGGAGGATAAACAGATACAGATCAGTATTGCCATCGGCTATGATGTTTATTCCGCTCACAAGGATAAGATAAAGCTTATAGAAGCAGCTGACGCCAAGATGTACGAGAACAAGAGAAGAGCAAAGGGAAAATGAGCAGTAAGTAAAGGCATTTCCGGATAAACTAAAGGATTCACAATAATTTATTATATGAGGGAGGAATCGTGTATGCAGTTTAAAAAGGTATTGGCATTAGGGACAAGTGTTTTGACGCTCCTTGCCATGTCTACAACATCTTACGCAGCAGTCAATGAGCTGACTGGCTTGGAGGTCAGCGATGCGATTGCTAATCAAAGACCTGTTGCCATCATGGTCGACAATGAAAAAAAGGCTCTTGCCCACTATGGAACCGGAGAGGCTGATATCGTTTATGAGATGATGAACAGCACGGCTAACGGACGTGTTACAAGACTTATGTGTCTTTACAAGGACTGGACTAATCTGGGACAGACCGGAAGTATCAGAAGTACGAGAACCACCAACGTAATCCTTACGGGAGAGTACAATGCAGTTCTGGTACATGATGGTGGTCCGTTCTACATCAAGACTTATCTGGCGCAAGGCTACGCTCCAAACCTAAGCGGCGGATTTACCAGGGTAAAGAACGGTAAACCCACAGAGTTTACTGAGTACGCCTTTGGACCTGAGATGATAAGCAGATGTGCAAAGGCAGGTTATCCCACCACCTATACAGCAGCTCCCGGAAACCACTTCCAGTTTGCCGGTGCTGACACTGATCTAGCCAGTGATCTTGTTGCCAATAATGTAGAGCTTGGAAACATCTTTCTTCATAACAAGAGCAGACTTGCCTATAATCCCGGCACAAGAACCTACGATTACTATGAATACGGATCACTTCATCAGGATGCTGAGGACGGACAGGTTCTGACTTTTAAGAACGTTATTCTTCAGAATGTTTCTTTTAACCAGCTTGATAAGAACGGATACCTTACCTATAATGTTATTGGTTCCGGTTCCGGCTACTATATCACCAACGGAAAAGCTATTCCTATAACATGGTCCAAGGGAAGCGAGACAGCAATCACCCGTTTCTACAAGGCTGACGGAAGTGAGATACAGGTCAACAGAGGAAAGACCTATATTGGTATATGCCCATCTGACACCTGGGGAAATCTGATACTTAACTGATCAATGTTCTGACAAAGGCTTTATCTGCAAGGAGAAGACTATGGAAGAAATTTATCTTAGCGCGGATGGAATATTGCGTTATATAGTTGAGTTTTCCACTTTGCTTCTGGAATTCTTTGGAATCTGCATTCTGGTTTTTTCCGGTGTAAAGTGCTTCATCCTCTGGATCAGGAAGTATGAATCAATACGACTTGAACTGGCAGAGGGAATAGCACTGGCACTGGAGTTTAAGCTTGGAGGAGAGGTCCTTAGGACCGTTGTGGTCCGTGACTGGGCAGAGCTTGGAATACTTGGTGCTATCATAGCCTTAAGAGCTACGCTGACCTTCCTGATCCACTGGGAGATCAAGAA
>DFGW01000205.1 GCA_002372465.1 Butyrivibrio sp. UBA3740 | reverse complement strand
TCCGAAATGTACACCTGCCTCAAGTAACTGTTTCATTGATACAACGCTCATTTTATTACCTCCGTTTGGTTTGATCTTCCGTACCTCCTCCACCTGTAATCCCGTAAAGTTGCGTTATCCTTATACGGCAGGTTCCAAGCTGATCAGCATAGCTGACACCGGCCGGGAATCGGACATACGTGTATATTTGTTACCGCCGTGGCCGTCAAATAGGCATAAACATGCCATTGACCCACAGCTTTTATATATTATCACAAGAAAAACCATAAATCAACAAAAAAAGAAGCAGTTTCCCACTTCTTTTTCAGCCATTCGTAATAATATTGGCAATCTCTTCATAAGTAGCACCGGCAGGAATTGTCTTTGTTCCTGAGCGAATGATCCTGTCAACGCCTCTGTCAATAAGATATTTGTTAAAAGAAACAGCGTTGTCAACTATGCCTTCCCTATATAAAATACCGGCCACCTGATCCGAGCCAAGTCCTCTGGGTATGGTAATAACCTTTGTTGTTCCGTTGCCGGTTGATGCAGCAGCTGTCTCTGTATTGTCACTTGCTGCTGCTGTTGATGCGTTGGAACCTGTTTCCGATTCAGCATTTTCTTCCTTGACCGTTTCTAAAGAAGCTTCTGTTGATGCATCTGTTACTTCTTCGGAAGCCTTGGAAACACTTTCCGAGGAACTGTCAGCAGCTGTGCTTTCAGTACTTATTTCCTGTGTGGCAATAGTCGAGACAGCTTCTGAAGAGCTTTCTTCTCCAGCTTCCTCCTCTTTAACCACTTCCGAAACAGATTGATCTGATAAAGCGACTTCTTGTTGGACTTCTTCAGATATTTCTTTTCCTTCTTGATCCAGTGACGTATCGGATGAAGATGTATCATTTTCATTGCTATCATTCACCTCGTTGGCAGTTTGTGATAAAACACCGGTATTTCCTTCAACCATTCCAAGAGACTTAGCCCTTTGAATGATCTGTGCATCGCTGAGCGTCGCCTTTCTGCCGCCCAGGGCAAACCCCATTACTATCGCAGTTAGAATGATTCCAATCCCCATTCCGCGAAGATAATACTTCAATTTCATGTAAAACTATCCTCTTATCGTACTTTCCTGTGTTTATTTGAAAGATCTATGACAAGCTTGACTTCGCCTATACCAAGTCCAAGCTCTCTTGCTATTACCATATTGCTCTTTCCGGCCTTATGCATCTCAATTATCTGCTTGTTCTGTGATACAGGGTCATTGGCTGTCAGCTCCTGCATGGAAGAATCAGGGTTTTTGGTCCTGCCCTCAACACGAACAGCTTCCGTAATAGGAACAACTTTAGCAGAGGTGACAGGTTCTTTTTCTGCTTTACCACCAATAACGTGAAGACCTGCTATCTGATCGGAACCTAGTATTTCAGCAGGAATCTCCTCAAGAATATCAAGCTCTTCCAGGTGCTTTTCATCAACATAACCGCTTTGCGAAGGCGCTTCAGATAAAGGCTCGGGCTTTACAACGCTTCCTGGCGCGGGGGTAGGCTCAACATGATGGAATTCCTGAGCTTTAGGCTGCTGAACCTGTTGAGGCTGCGAAACAGCCTGATTGACCAGCGCTTTTTCTTTTACCGGGATACGGATTCCGCTTAGTTTATCGTCCTGTTCATCTAAAAGGATTGCTCTTACATTCTCACCAAGAGAAGAAGGTTTCAGGGAATTAGTAGCTTCCTGGGCCTCACGTGCAGTCGCTTCAGCATCCCTTACGACCTGCTTGGCTTCATCGGCCTTCCTGGTAACCTCAGTGACAACATTGGTAAGATTCTTGTGTTTGTCATTGAGCATGTCATACATGAACATTACTTCATCGTGATTTTTGTGGATATCATTGATGACGGTATCAGAATATTCGCCAATGGCGGACATCTTCTCATTGGAAATCCGCTCCATGGCACGCTCTGTCCTGTCTAAAGAATTCTCAACGCTGTCCCCAACCATATCATCTATGGTGTCCTTCTGTTCCTCAACCTCACGACGAACAAGCTCACGGATCTCTTTTTCCATGAGCATCTTGTCTTCTTCGTCCAACTCTTTACCGGCAGGTAGAAGGTAACCTAATATGATCGCAGCAAATCCTGCAACGATGAGAACAATTTCTGTAATACTGATCATCTCTCCGCCCAATTTCCCCACAAAAACTAAACGTATATGAAATACACGTCATTTCATTATAATATAGAAACCTTAATTCTTCAAATTTTCAGGTCAAACCCGGAGGAAAGACGAAGATCAACATGCTTGCCGTTCCTGTCCCGGATATTCTCCGCCATCTTTTCCATCTGTTCAACAGAAAGCTGCCTGTCTAAGGCCTCCTTCTTGTCATCACGTTGGCGTCTGTTTTTGCCTCCGTCGCCCATGTACTCATTGGAGCCTTTGTCCTGAGCATCTGAATTAAGCTTTCCCTGGTCAATATCATTTTTGGCATTTACGGAGTGCTCTTTGTTCTGCACCTCTTCTCTGAACTGTGCCTGGAAATTCTGCTGATCAGCATACGGTCTTGCCTCCTCGGAAGCCTTAACGCTGGATACATCAGTAGACGCAGCCATCACTCCGAAGTCAATACGATTTATTGACATCTTACTCCTCCTTCGCTGCTAGATCGGTGCCAGCCTCACATCCCCTTTGTCCACTACAAATCTGCTGTATTGAACCGGCTTTTTCACGATCATGGATAGTTCCCCAATATTAACGGTAGTACCGGGATAAGCTGTCCCCTCAACTATAACCTCGGCTTCTTTTGCTTCCGCCAGCTTTTCCATGAGCGCTGAGTACTCCTCGGAGTCCCTGTCAATTTGCTCTGTCAAAGTTTTATTGAGTTCTATCAGTTTTTTGGCATTGGCAACCTGTTCAGGTGTGAACTTTGCCCCTGCCTTTAGCATCTTGGTAAAGCCGTCAATAGTCGGCCTTATACCTTCAATATTCTTATTGGCAGCTGTGATATTCTTCTGCAGCTCTTTTAACCTTAGCTTCACCTGAGGATCTGCGCCAACTTCTATAATTGTATTGGCTCCCATTTCAGATCCAAGGACCTTAGCCTTTATCTTGTCCGCAGCAGAGACCTTGCCACCGGCGATAAATCCCCTTCGTCCGGTTACATTTATCTCAGTGCCCGAGAAAACATTTGAATGAAGAATACACTCGCTGGTAACGCCTCCTCTTGCTGTAATAGTAGCATTTTCTACGAACTTTGTAACTACATTTCCACCGGCTTTTATATTTCCGCCGGCCTTTACTCCAACTTCCAGGATAACATCCGCCCCGGCTTCAAGGGTTGCTCCTTCTACAATTCCTTTAACAACAATATTTCCGCCGGCTTTAACGGAGAAGTTGGAGGCAACAACGCCCTTAACTTCAACACTGCCCTCACATTCAATATTACCCGTTGAAACATCAACATTTTCAACCACCAAAACATCAGAGACAGTGATCTTTTCTTCTTTTACAGTAACATGTCCGGCAGTTGCGGCTGTAAGTGTAAGCTTATCCTCTGAAAGGACAGTATTTTTTCCATACTTGATAAAGGCGGATTTAACAGCAGCAGGTTTAATCGTCTCGCCATGAACATTTATGCCCGGTTCACCCAGAACTTCAGGATGTAAAGTGGCAAGAAGCTGTCCTTCCTGTACGTTATTGATCAGATTAAGATGGAAATAATCAACGCTTCCATCTTCCTTTAGGGTTGGTTTAGCACGTAGGTTGGAATTAAAATGCAGCTCTATACTGGCATTCTTACCCTGCTTAACCTCTTTACCCCGGGCAACAACGATAGGTGTACAGTACTGACGGTGTTCAAAGAACCCATGTATTGCATCCTGTTGTATACCATAGGTAATCTTCCTGTAAGCAAGGGAGTCCATGACCTCTTTTTCTGTCATGAGCTCAGCACCTTCGGTAGGAGGATAAAAAAATGCTGTGACTGTCATGCGATCCTTGGAAATGTCAAACTTACACCCTTCGCGCTCGGGGAGGGCCTGGGTCTGAGAAATAATAACAACGCTTTGATCGGCTTTCGTCACAGCATCGTTGAGCACAACGACATCATATTGAATTTTACGCTCATCAAGATAATCCCTTACGTCATTAACGTTTAAGGGTTCTCCGTCTCCAGTAGGGGCAAATACCTTAATCCCGGTGCCTTTCGGAGTTATCACCAGCTGGAAATAACCATTCATATGCTACCTCACCAATACTTTATCTGGAATTTGTAAGGATTCCAAGATAATCTCCTAATTTTTCTCTCATCTTCTGAAGCGCCCTGGTGTGGAGCTGGGAGACTCGGGATTCAGAAACCTCAAGTACCTCACTTATCTCTTTTAACGTGAGCTCTTCATAATAATATAAAAGAATAACTTTCTTCTCTTTGTCTGTCAGAAGCTCTAAAGACTGCGCCAGCATCTTCTTAAGCTCTTCCTTTTCCACTGCTTCTTCCGGTTTTACAAAGGAGGAACTGTGGTTGTTGGAATCTTCAGGTATATCAGAGCCCTGATCCATGAACTCATTTAAGGAAACAACGCCTGTGACCTTCATCTGGTTCTGCCAGTTCTGGTATTCATCCTCACTGATGTCCATCTTGGCAGCTATTTCAGCGTCAGTTGCCACATGTCCGCCATCTCTCTCGATCTCTTTTATGGCAGCGTCAATTTTCTTTTGTCTCTGCCTAATGGTCCTGGGAATCCAATCCATCTTACGGATCTGATCCAGGATAGCGCCACGAATTCTTAAGCTGGCATAGGTCTCAAACTTGACGTCCTTCATCAGGTCGAACTTATCAATAGCATCAATAAGTCCAAAAATGCCGTAGCCAACAAGATCATCGTACTCCACGTTAAAGCCCAGATACATGGAAAGTCTTCCTGCAACCAACTTTACTAAAGGAGCGTACTCCAAAATCAGCTGCTCACGGATATCAGCTGATTTCGTCTTATGATATTCAGTCCAAAGTTTATTTCTACCTGCCTCGTCCATCCGTCAACTTCCTTAGACTTTAGTTTAGAATCCAGGTGGAACGTCCTGTTCCTGTATGTCCAAAGGACCTACTTCTTCGCCACCTTCAGCTTCCATTGCTGCACGTGCCTCTTCCTCAAGGCGCTGTGCTTCTTCTCTTTCTGCCATCTCTTTTTCATAATTGATCTCAACAAATCTGTTGATCA
Source organism: Butyrivibrio sp. UBA3740 (assembly GCA_002372465.1). Taxonomy (GTDB): domain Bacteria; phylum Bacillota; class Clostridia; order Lachnospirales; family Lachnospiraceae; genus Butyrivibrio. Next base: position 2,850 of record DFGW01000205.1, on the reverse strand, counting down.
TTTTTTCAATGAGAAGACCAATAATCAAAAATATAACTACCGAAGCAAAAACAATAACAAAGAAATCACCGGCAGGATAGTGCTTAAAGTATGTAAAAAGCGCAATTATCGCCGTACAACCAAGCACTATCAGCGGAGTGATCATCTTCGTATTGACTTTTTTTATCTGATCAATATCAGTATTCATATAATTTTCTCAGGTTTTCCAACAGCCCTAATCACAAAATTACCATTTTCGGGATAAAAAATGACCGTTCTACCATATGAATCACCAGTGTCCTGAGCAAGAACCGGAATATTCATTTCCTTAAGCTTTTTCAAAGTTGCCTGTACATTTCTGTCGCCTACACGCATTGACTGGTTAGCAGACTGGAAGGCAAACATCTGAGCGCCGCCTGCAATCTTGGCAACGAGCCTTGATCTGCTTGCTCCCTTTGCGACAATCTGCTTAATAAGCTCCTCAATTCCTGTATCGGCAAACTTGGGGATATTAGAATTGTTCTTTATCTCAGTCGAGTCTGGTAACATTATGTGCGCCAGTCCACCAATCTTGGTGACGGGATCTCTTACAGCAATTCCCACGCAGGAACCAAGTCCAAGGGTGGTTATTCCGTCAGGGCTGACGCAAATATTGAGATCGGCCATACCAACCTTAATAATCTGACTCATATTTGCCCTTTCGTTTTAAAGCTGTACTTCTCCCATTCCAAGTGAGGAGAGAATCTTACTATAACCATCTACATCCGGTAACAGAATAAAATATCCACTAAGCTTGAGTTCATCAAAGAACTGAGTCTCAATAAGAAGGATCTTGTCACCCATCATACCGAACTGGATAGCCGGAACACTAAGGATTGCTGCAGCCATATCAATTGCAACATATGGAATTGACGGAACCATCTTAAGGTTTGTCATCATAGAAAGCGAATTAAGGTAAGATCCTGTGATGATATTGCCTACTTCCTTAAGGGCTGACATTTCAACCTCGTCGAATTCCTGATCTTCAGGTTTTGCCCCTGTTCCCATAAGTTTGTCAACAAGATGTCTTGCTGCCTGCTTATTTAAAAGAAACATGATCGAACCGTCAATATCTCCCTCAACAGCAAGATAAATACCGGCCATGATCTGTTCTGCTCCGCCCATCATATCGCCGACATCCTTAAAATCAAGAAGTCTTACCTGGGGAACAGCCATATCAACCTTTGTGCCGATCATCTGTGCAAGTGCTGTTGTGGCATTACCCGCACCGATGTTTCCTAACTCTTTTAAAATATCAAAATATTGACTAGACAGATTGTCCAGAGTCATATCTCCCATAGCTTATCCTCCGATCAGCCGGCATTTGCTGATTTCTCTTTTATTTCCTTTTCAGAAACGACAGCGTCGAGATCAAGAATTGATACAAGTCCACCATCATAATGACCTACTCCATTTACAAATGAAGCATCAGCTTTGCCCTTCTTATCATCGTAGCGAACCTTCTCAACGTTATTGGAGTCAAGGGTAAGAACCTGATTAACCTGGTCTACGATTATTCCAACAAGATCTCCTTCACCGGTCTTAAGGATGATGATCCTGGACTTTCCAGTAATCTCGTCTTCAGAAAGCCCCATCTTCATTCTCACACTCATAACAGGAACAATCTCACCTCGGATATTTATAACACCCTTAAGATAGTCATCAACCTTAGGAACTCTGGTGATCTGCTGCATTCTAACGATGTTATCGATGAACTTGATGTTGATACCATACTGTTCATCATCGATCTTAATAACTATGTACTGGATAAGTTCGCCAGTTTCGGAATTGTCTCTAAGTTCATTCATATCGATAATCTTCCTTTCTTAAAATCACATCCGCGTCATATGTAGCAGAAATTATCAGATTACTGAGTTAGTATCCAGGATAAGTGCGATCTCACCATCGCCAAGGATAGTAGCTCCGCTTATGAGCTTGCACTTAGCTGTGTACTTGCCAAGAGGCTTAATAACGATTTCCTGCTGGCCCATGAGTTCGTCAATAACAAGTCCGAAGGACTGATCTCCCTTTCTGGTAATTACAACAACCATATCATCATCGGGAGATTTGGTGGACTCGGTATCAAGAACTTCATTAAGTCTTATGATAGGAGTAACTGATCCACGAAGATTTATAACTTCTTTATTCTCAACCAGCTTGATGTCACTAGGTGATACATCTTCAATACTCTGGATTGAATCAAGAGGAATAGCATACTTCTCTTCTCCGACAATAACCATCAGAGCCTGAATAATAGCAAGGGTAAGAGGAAGTCTGATAACCCAGGTAGATCCTTCACCAAGCTTGGTTCTAACTGTAACTTCACCGGAAAGAGATTCAACCTTAGACTTAACAACATCAAGGCCTACACCTCTACCTGAAATTTCAGACACCTGTTTAGCTGTTGAGAATCCGGGGTGGAACAAAAGATCAACGCACTGTTTCTCTGAAAGAAGCTGAGCCTGATCCGGTGTTACAACACCCTTTTCAATAGCTTTGTTCTTAACTGCCTCAGCATCAATACCGTTACCATCATCACCCACCTCGATAACAACGCTGTTACCATCCTGGAAGGCATGAAGGAAAATCTGTCCTACTTCAGGTTTGCCGCGCTGTGCACGAAGCTCAGCAGATTCAATACCGTGATCGGCACTGTTTCTGATAAGGTGCATCAAAGGATCACCGATCTCATCAACCACAGTACGGTCCATTTCTGTATCTTCACCGGTCATGGTAAGTTCCATCTTCTTACCAAGAGTCTTGTTAAGGTCACGGATCATACGTGGGAATTTCTGAAGTACGCTCTCGATAGGAACCATTCGAACTTTCATG
>DFGW01000201.1 GCA_002372465.1 Butyrivibrio sp. UBA3740 | reverse complement strand
CTGGAACTTCTCGATACCCTGATCTGTAAGAGGGTGATGTGTCATCTGCTCTATAACCTTGTAAGGAACAGTTGCAATGTCAGCACCTGCAAGAGCACAGTCTGTAACATGCATAGGATGACGGATTGAAGCTGCAATGATCTCTGTCTCGATGTTGTGAAGATTGAAGATCTCAGCTACCTCAGAGATAAGGTCTGTTCCACGAACACTGATGTCATCAAGTCTTCCGAGGAATGGACTTACAAATGCAGCGCCTGCTCTAGCGCAAAGAAGAGCCTGGTTAGCTGTGAAGATAAGTGTCATGTTTACCTTGATTCCTTCGCTGGAAAGAACCTTGCAAGCCTTAAGTCCCTCAACAGTCATAGGGATCTTAACAACCATGTTCTTGTGAAGCTTAGCGATTTCTCTTCCTTCAGCGATCATGCCCTCAGCATCAACAGTAGTAGCCTTTACCTCACCACTGATAGGTCCGTCTACTATAGAAGCGATCTCTTTTACTACCTCATAAACATCGCGACCTTCCTTGGCGATAAGAGAAGGGTTTGTTGTTACTCCGCAAATAACGCCCATGTCATTTGCTTTTCTGATCTCATCAATATTGGCTGTGTCGATAAAGAATTTCATTTCATCTGCTCCTTTTATAAGTGTTTAATATTATTACCAGATTATATAGTAGCATTAATTGCAAATTTGAAAATAACTATTTTTTGTCATGTTTCTATCAAATCATGCTAAGATATAGTTATGGATAAATATATTGAAAGCCAAGTGAAAAAAGCTCCCGAGACAGCAATTATCATTGACAGATATGATAAGGAACGGGAAGTGCCAACCGGGGATATCAAAGTTGGCGATATTTTTGTGGTCCGCCCCGGGGCGACAATTCCTGTTGATGGCTTTGTAATTGAGGGAAACAGCACTGTTGATGAATCTCCGGTAACAGGGGAGCAAACTCCGGTGGATAAGCGTATTGGTTCAGGTGTCATTGGCGCCAGTATTAATACCTCAGGATATTTGAAATGCAAGGCTTCCAGGGTTGGCAGTGAAACCACCTTAAGGAAGATTGTTGATCTGTTATCTGAATTTCTTTTAACCAGAGCTCCAATTCAGGAGCATGTCCTTAAGGTATCCCAAATACTTACTGCATTGGCTATTGCCATTGCAATTATTTCCTTTGCGATTTGGTTTTATCTTGGCCATTCCATTTCCTTTTGCATAACTAAAGCTGTTTGCGTTCTTATAGTCAGCATTCCATGCTTAATTATCCTTAATTACAGTACCGGGACGGTCTTAAGATCAGCTGGGATAACAGGTGCCAATAACGGGATTTTATTTAAGGATGCAAAGTCCCTTGAAAATTTAGGTAAGACACAGATCCTGGTACTTAATAAGACGGGAACTGTAACTAAGGGAGAGCCTGTGGTTTTGGACGTGTTTACTCCCGATTCCATCACCAGAAGCGGATATTCACTTATCAACAACTCGGAGAATGAACTTCTCAAGATCGCAGGGCTTTTGGAGAGAAAGGGCAATCACCCTCTGGCAAAAGCTGTAGTAGACTATGTGGGAGATGTAAACAATTATATAGAGGACCTGGACGAAGAGGATGAGGACATCACTGATTATGAGGTCCTTCCCGGCCATGGCATGAAGGGCAAATACCGTGGACACGAAGTGGTAGGAGCATCCCTTAAGTATGTCTCTTCAATAGTACATTTCCTTCCGGAAGTCAGGGAAAAAGCTGTTGCCCTGGCCAATCAGGGAAAGACTCCCCTTTGTTTTACCAAGGACAATAAGCTTCTTGGAATAATTGCCATAGCAGACAGTGTCAAGGAAGAATCTGCCAAAGCAATCGGCCAAATGAAGGCAATGGGCGTTCATGTTGTCATGCTTACCGGTGACAATGTTCGTACGGCAATGGCTCTTTCAGATCAGGCAGGAGTAGATGAGGTAGCTTCGGAGATCCTTCCTTCTGAGAGGGAAACCATAGTAAAAAAGCTGCGCCAATTTGGTAAGGTTACCATGGCAGGAAACGCTGTAAAGGATATGGAACTTCTTAACGCAGCCGATATGGGTGTTTCAATTGGTGCCGGCCTTGAGCTTTCCAGGGAAATTGAAAACGTAGTTCTTTTAAAGAACAGCTTAAAAGACCTTGCAGGAGCCATAAGGCTTTCCAGGGCTAACCTTGGCAATATCAGGCAAAACCTTTCCTGGTGCACTATTTATACCATTGTATTTTGTCTTCTTGCCGGTGGGATTTTAATAAAGCCCTTTGGTTTTGATTTCAACATTGGGTTCTCTATTGTGGCTGCTTGCTTATCCTGCCTTATACAGTTTTTGAACACAAAAGGCCAAAGACATTTCGACATCTTTGATGCTTCCAAGGATAAGCAACTTGAAAATGCACTCACCGGAGAACTGCTTAGTAAAATTTGAACTTTTCTGAAATTATGATATGATTGAAAGGCTGCAAATGGAGGAGGGTAATACTTTGGAGAAAAAGATCAGGATCAAATATTTTAACGACAAGCTTGAAAAGCTGGAGTACATTGATGGGAAGTCCGACTGGATAGACCTTAGAAGTGCTGAAGATGTTGATCTTAAAAAGGGTGATTTCCACCTGATTCCCCTGGGTGTTGCCATGGAAATACCTGAGGGCTATGAAGCCCATGTTGTACCCAGAAGCTCAACCTTTAAGAACTTCGGTATCATACAGGTCAACCACATGGGAGTTATCGATCATTCCTATCGTGGAGACAACGACCAGTGGTTTGTTCCGGTCCTTGCCATGAGAGATACACATATTAGTTTTAATGACCGCATTGCTCAGTTTCGGATAATGGAGAATCAGCCAACAATTCTTTTCGAGGAATGTGACCATCTTGATGGTGCTGACAGAGGCGGTTTTGGTTCCACAGGAACCAGATAAAAGAAAAATTTGTAAAAGAGGAATTTAAAATGACTAAGATTCGCACAAGATATGCACCCAGTCCTACAGGACGTATGCATGTCGGAAACCTTCGTACAGCTTTATACGCTTACCTTATTTCAAAGCATGATGGAGGAGATTATATCCTTCGTATCGAGGATACAGACCAGGAGAGATACGTAGAGGGTGCTACTGATATCATCTACAGAACCCTTAAGGAGACCGGACTTATCCATGATGAAGGTCCCGACATTGGCGGTCCTGTTGGTCCCTATGTTCAGAGTGAAAGACAGAAGGCCGGCATCTACATGCAGTATGCCAAAGAGCTTGTGGACAAAGGCGAAGCATATTACTGCTTCTGCGATGAGGAGAGACTTAAAACTCTGGTTCAGAAGATCGAGGTTGACGGCGAAGTAAAAGAGATCAGTGTATATGATAAGCACTGCCTTCACCTTTCCAAGGAAGAGGTAGAGAAGAACCTTGCTGAAGGAAAGCCTTTTGTTATCAGACAGAATAACCCCACGGAGGGCACAACCACTTTCCACGACGAGCTCTACGGAGATGTAAGCGTTGAGAACAAGGAGCTGGATGACATGATCCTTATCAAGTCAGACGGATATCCTACCTATAACTTTGCAAACGTAGTGGATGACCATCTTATGGGCATCACACATGTTGTTCGTGGAAATGAGTACATCTCATCATCACCTAAGTACAACAGACTTTATGATGCTTTCGGATGGGAAGTTCCCAAGTACATCCATTGTCCTTTGATCACAGATGAGGAACACCATAAGCTCTCCAAGAGATCAGGACATTCATCCTTTGAGGATCTCATTGAGCAGGGCTTTTTAGCTGAGGCTGTAGTAAACTTTGTAGCCCTTCTTGGCTGGTCTCCTGAGGATAACTCAGAGATCATGAGCCTTCAGGATCTTATTGAGAAGTTTGATTATCACAGAATCAATAAGTCTCCTGCAGTATTTGATTACACTAAGCTCAAGTGGATGAACGGTGAATACCTTAAGGCCATGGATGAGGAGAAATTCTTTGAGATGGCTCGTCCTTACCTTGAAAAGGCTATCACAGCACCTGCACTTAAGGCTGATGAGAAGAAGCTTCGCCAGATCGCAAACATGGTCAAGACAAGAATTGAGATCTTCCCTGACATCGAGGGAATGGTTGATTTCTTTAACGAGCTTCCTTCTTACGATACAGCAATCTACGCCCACAAGAAGATGAAGACAAATGAGGAGACTTCTCTTTCAGTACTTAAAGAGGTCCTTCCGCTTCTTGAGACCCATAACGATTATACAAATGATTCTTTATACGCACTTCTTTCTGATTACATCAAGGAGAAAGAGTACAAGAACGGTTATGTTCTCTGGCCTGTACGTATCGCTGTTTCAGGAAAAGAGATGACTCCCTGCGGAGCAACCGAGCTGATGGAGGTCATTGGTAAGGAAGAGACTATAGCAAGAATCAAAAAAGGAATTGAGTTACTTGAAAAATAAAGCTTTCAATGCCGCGCAGCTTGAGGCAATCATGCATGATAAAGGTCCTGCCATGGTACTGGCAGGACCCGGAAGCGGCAAAACAACAGTCATCGTAGAAAGGCTGCGAAACCTTATTGAGATACGGAAGGTTCCTCCTTCCTCAATACTGGTCATAACCTTTACCAGGGCATCAGCCATCGAGATGCAGTACCGATTTATGAAGATCACGGATAGTTCTTATCCGGAAGTTTCCTTTGGAACATTTCATTCTGTTTTCTATCAGATCTTACGGAGCAGCTCCTTCAATAAAGATTCCAAATTTGAAATAGCTAATGAAACATTTAAATATGAGGTTGTGAAGGACATCCTTTCTTCTTTGCGTGGAAAGGGCATTATTTCCCGGGATGAGTATGAGGATTCCCTTCAGGAACTTCCTGACATACTAGCAGAGATTTCAAGAATAAAGAACCTGGCATTAACACCACAGGATTGCACGGACAGCATTTTGATAAAGAACTGCTTTGGAGAAATCTTTAATGGTTATAACAAAGCACTTTCTGAATTCGGGAAGATAGATTTTGATGACATGATCGAAAGATGCTTCCGCCTTCTTTCAAATAATCCGGGAATCCTGTCTGAATGGCAAAAGAGATATGACTACATTTTAATCGATGAATATCAGGACATAAATCCTTTGCAGTACAAGGTGGTAAGGCTTCTTGGCGGAGAAAACCCAAATATCTTTGCAGTTGGAGATGATGATCAGTCAATTTATGGATTCCGCGGGTCAGACCCGGGGATCATGCTTAAGTTCTCTGAAGATTTTTCCGAGTATAAGCCAAAACAGATAGGCCTTAACACCAACTATAGATGCGGAAAAGAAATACTGGAAAGTGCAATAAAGGTCATAGATGAAAACACTGTCAGATATAAAAAGAAACTTGTAGCCGGAGAAAAGAACGGACAAGGTTCTGTGATTGCCAGAAGATATGCAGATAAAAAACGCCAGGGAGAGGCAATAGCTCTTTTCCTTGATAAGCACAGAGAAAATCTGTCTAAAATCGCTATCCTTTGCAGGACTAACTCCGAAGCAATGCAGATTGCAGGTGTTCTAAAGGAATATCAGATACCTTCAAATCTAGAGGACAGGAAAAAGAGCTTTATCCTGGATAAGGGGGTGGGACTTGTCCTTGACTATATTTCTTTTGCCTATAACGGACGTAGAAGGAGCGATTTCTACAAAATCGTCAATAAGCCCATTAGATATATTTCCAGGGAAAGTGCTGATAAAGAAACGGTCCACGAGGTGCAGGTCCTTAACTTTTACAAGGGGAACAGGGAGAGACAAAAGAAGGTCAAAGAGTTCTTCAGAAGCATTGATATGATTGCACATTTACGACCATCTCTATGTGTGAGGTATATCAGAAAGACCATAGGGATAGATGAGCTTTTCCCGGGAAGCAGGTCTGAGCTTGATGAGTTTTCTGAATATGCCTGCGGATTTGATGATATGAAGCTCTTTTTAAAGGATGTGCAGATGCGCCTTGAAAGAGAGACGGACCGTAGCAACGTGAACAAAAAGAAGGCTGTATCGGGAAACCGGGTAAATATCCTTACCATGCACGGAGCAAAGGGACTGGAATTTGATATTGTCTGGCTTCCTGACCTGAATGAAGGCATCATACCATCGAGAAATGCCACTGAAATTTGTCAGATAGAAGAAGAGCGCCGGATGCTCTATGTGGCCATGACCAGAGCAAAACAGGCGCTCATAATGAGTTATGTAACAGGAAATAAGGAAAGTCCAAGACTTCCATGCAGGTTCCTTCGGCCCATCAAAGACCTTTGGGATGCAAATTACGGAAAGGATCAAAGATCCTCTGATTCATCCTCGGGAAGATCCACAAGCTCATCAAATTCTGCATCATCCAGATACAGGTCAAAGGCCTCTGTGACCTTCTCATAGACGTCATCATCCTCGATATTGCCAAGTTCAGGCTCGCCATCAGGAGAATTAAGTATAAATTCATAGAACCAGACATTGCCGTCGTTGTTCTGGCCGTTCTCATCCAGAGGAAGAAGAACGATATAGTCCTTGGAATCAACGGTGAGGACGATCATAAGAGCACAGGTTACAATCTTGCCTCCGTCAAGCTCCACGTCAACAGTTGTCTGCTCCCCGTTTTGTATCTTGGTGTTCCAATCGGTAGCTATCTTGGAAAAATCCATATGGGCCTCCTCAAATAGTAAATTTTATCATTACTTATATGCTTAGTATAGCATAAACACTCAGAGTTTTGGTGCATATAAGGACCAAATGTGGTAGAATATTGTGTCGTATGAAAAAATGATGGGAAAACAGGTGTAAAATGACGCAAAAGATCAGAATCTGCAAGGAAAAACCTTATCCGTTAGGATGCTATATAGACTATGACAGAAGTCTTATTGTCCGTAGCGTTTTCAAAGAAAACAAGCATTGTGGTATCACATTGTATTCTACAGATGTAAAGTCAAAGCTTTCTCCTTTAAAGATCGAACTTCCTAAGGACGTTAAAAGAGGTGGAATTTACTCGGCAAGGATTTCGGGTATTGATAACATTGCCGAATATGATTCCTATAACTACTATGCAGATGATGAAATTTTCTGCGATCCTTACGCCAAGCAGTTTTACGGCCTTGAGAAATTCGGTAAGGATGTTCCTGACAGTGAGATAAGAGCCAAGCTTGACAATAAGGCTGATCTTAAGACCTCAAGCCATGTTTTTGACTGGGGAGAGGATAAGCAGAAGTTTACTGCCTACGAAGATTCTTTTGTTTACCTGCTTCATGTCAGAGGCTTTACAAAGAGCCCCAGCAGCGGCGTTTCATCTGCTGCCCGAGGCACCTTCATGGGAATCATTGAAAAGATCCCTTATCTTAAATC
>DFGW01000011.1 GCA_002372465.1 Butyrivibrio sp. UBA3740 | reverse complement strand
AAGCTCTATCGCACAGCGATCGAGACACCATTTAAATAATTGGAGGAACCTAAATGTCTACTAGAAGTGTAATTCCATTTGGACCCCAGCATCCGGTTCTTCCGGAACCTATTCACCTTGACCTTGTAATGGAGGATGAGAAGGTAGTTGAAGCTATTCCTTCCATCGGTTTCATCCACAGAGGTCTTGAGAAGCTGGTTGATAAAAAAGATTTTAATGAGATGGTCTATGTTGCAGAGCGTATTTGTGGTATCTGCTCCCTGGGTCACGGTCTTGGTTACAGTGAAGCTGTAGAGCATATCATGGATATTGATGTGCCTTCAAGAGCCAAATACTTAAGAACAATCTGGTCTGAGCTTTCCAGAGTACATTCACATCTTCTCTGGCTTGGACTTCTTGCCGATGCTTTCGGATTTGAGTCTCTTTATATGGAATGCTGGAGACTTAGAGAGGATGCCCTTGATATGTTCGAGGCATCAACAGGTGGTCGTGTAATCTTCTCTGTTATGAAGGTTGGCGGAATCAGAAGAGACGTTTCAGATGAGATGCTTAAGGACTTCCGTCAGAAGATAGACAGAATGGAAGAGGAGCTTAAGGTTATAGCAAAGCCATTCCTTAACGATATGGCTGTTCAGACAAGACTTCGCGGAGTCGGAGTTCTTACTGCAGAGCAGGCAGATGCCCTTGGATGCGCAGGACCTTTCCTTAGAGCCAGCGGCATTTCAAGAGATATCAGAACAACCGGCTACTGTGCATACGGCGATGTTGACTTTGAGCCTATCATCAGCACAGAGGGCGATTCCTATGCACGTACTGAGTGCCGTATTAAAGAGATTTTCCAGGCCTTTGACATCATCCGTCAGTGTATCGACAAGATGCCTTCAGGAGATATTGATGTTCCTGTTAAGGGCATGCCTAATGGCGAGTATGTCATGAGAATAGAGCAGCCTCGTGGAGAAGCTATCTACTATGTAAAGGCCAACGGAACCAAGTTCATAGACAGAATGAGAGTCCGCACCCCCACATTTGCAAACCTTTCAGGTCTTGTTGAGACCCTTAAGGGCTGTGATCTGGCTGACGTGCCGATTTTAGTACTTACAATTGATCCATGTATCAGCTGTACTGAAAGATGACTTTACAGTGTATTTCAGAAATGCGCACAAGGCTGCGCATTTCGTGAGAATATGATACAAGAGTGAGCGCATTCCTCGCTGCAAGCGAATTGGAATGAATGCGCGAATTAGTTACTGGAGCGAGCTATATGCGAGTGACAGTAACTATAATTGGAGGGAGATAAAAATGGCAATCGTAAGCTTTAATAATACCGTACTTCACAACCTTTTCTCAAAACCAAAGACAAGAAAGGTTGAAAAAGAATATCCTCAGGGCACAAGAGGTCATGTAGAGAACGATATGGACCTTTGTATTCTCTGTGGTCTTTGCTCAATCAAATGTCCTACACATGCCATTACCGTTGATAAGCAGGCAAAGACCTGGTCAATCAGGCCTATGAGCTGCATCCAGTGCAGATGCTGTGTAGATAACTGCCCCAAGAAGTCACTTTCTATGGGCTTAAGATTCCAGGAGCCCGGATCTGAGAAGGTTACAAAGACCTTTAAGCAGTCAGAAAAGGCTATTGCAGCTCAGGAAGCACTTATGAAGGCAGCTAAAGAGCGTGCTGCTGCAGCAGCTGCTGCAAAAGCAGCTCAGGCAGCACAGGGAGGCGCAGCGCCGGCCGGACAGGCAGCTGCAAATGCTCAGACAGCCGCTGATAAGGCACCTGAACAGAAATAATCGTCAGATTCAGATTTATACATGATGATAGCATGACAAAAAGAATAGTAGTTAAAGGGGCGGTACAGGGTATAGGTTATCGCCCCTTTATTTCTGAAAAAGCAACTGAATATGGCCTTTCTGGGTATGTTAAAAACCTGGGAGCAGCTGTTGAGATCCTTGTTTCCGGGGATGATTTATCCGTGGAATCTTTTATTACGATGCTTTCGAAACAAGTACCTGCCGGCGGCTTTGTACTTGGCGTGGAAACTGAAGAGCTATCGGCTGATCAGCTTACCGATACAGGAGCTGACTTTGACAAGCTTAAAGGCTCAAACTTTACCATAGTTGAAAGCAGCGCCCTTGATCTTAGTTCGCAGCTACCGGTTTTTCTTCCTGATATCGGGATTTGCGACGATTGTATGGAGGAGATGCTTGATCCTCTAAACAGGAGATACAGATATCCTCTGATAAGCTGTGCTGTCTGTGGCCCGCGTATGAGCATATTAAACGCTCTTCCCTATGACAGGGATAATACCACCATGGAAGACTTTGAAATGTGTCCATGCTGTCGTAAGGATTATGGGATTGGAAGGCGTAAATACGCTCAGACCATTTCCTGTCATGACTGCGGACCTCAGATGATCATTAGATTACCCCAAAAGGCTACGGAGGCATTTAATACTTTAGATTTAGACACCCGGATAGCTGAACTGGGTTCCGGTGAAGAATCCGTCCTCAAGGCTATAGAACTGCTTAAAGAAGGCAAAATTATTGGCCTCAAGGGCATATCCGGTTATCAGCTTGTATGTAAACCGGAAGCTAAAGTAGCAGAAAGACTACGAAGGGTAAAGGGAAGAGAAAATAAACCCTTTGCCATCATGTTTTCTACGGTATCAGATATTCGTCACTTTGCCTTTGTTTCAAAGCTTGAAGAAGAATTATTAAAGTCCTCTGCAAGACCAATAGTCCTTGTAAAGTCCAAAGCTCCTTCCCTGGATTTACAGGTCTCAGATAAAAAATTAAAAGCTTATGAACAGGGCTTTCCATGGGAAGTTCTAAAGGGTAGCAGATATATAGGGGCATTTTTACCCTCTGCCGGAATACACAGGCTTCTTGCAGATGCTCTTGGACCACTTATTGTAACTAGTGCAAATAAGTCTGATGAGCCCATGATAATTGATGACGATAGGTTCATTTCCGTATTTATGCCGCCGGAAAGTCTAAAAACTGATGGAGATAATAGAGACGGTGCATACAGGTGTGTGGATGCAGTTCTTTATCATAAGCGCCGTATCAACATGGCCCAGGATGATTCGGTCATGTTTGTGATCAGCGCAGATGAAAAAGAATATCCCCAGTTTGTAAGGAGAGCAAGAGGATTTGCCCCGCTTCCGATTTTTATAGATGAACCAAAGGAGGGAACGTCAGGACAATCCGGTTCAAAAGTCCTTGCTTTTGGAGGAGACTTAAAAAGCAGTTTCTCTTTTGGAAAGGGCGACAGGATAATCCCGTCCCAGTATATCGGTGATCTAAAGGACTACGAGACTAATAAGTCCTATAAAAAGCTGTTACAGGAATATAAAAGTATATTTGAATTTGAACCTGACCTTATAATAAGTGATTTGCATCCTCTATATATTTCCACCCAAATGGCCGGGGACATGGCTACGAAGGATGGTATCAGGCATATTGGACTTCAGCATCATTTTGCCCATACTTATTCCGTAATGGCTGAGAATAATTTACAGTCTTCCCTGGGAGTATCTTTTGACGGTACAGGCTTTGGCCTGGATGGAAGGATCTGGGGCGGAGAATTTGTTTATTGTAAGGGTGCAAAGCCTTACAGGATTGGCAATTTGTCTTATGTTAAGCTGACCGGCGGAGATGAAAGTCCTAAAAATGCCGGTAAAATTTCCAGGTGCTATATCCATGAGTGTCAAAAGCGGGGATTAATAAAACAGCCGGTAATTGAAGTAGACTCAGATACAAAGCTACTGGCTGCTGCGCTGGATAAGAGCATTAACACCTATGAAACCTCCAGCATGGGAAGACTCTTTGACGCAGTTTCTGCACTTTTGGGTATTTGTCAGTACAATTCCTACGAGGGCGAGTGCGCAATAATGCTGGAAAAAGAAGCTTTGGAGTTTGAAGCTTCAAATGAAAAAGATTATCCTGTATTTAAGTTCACATATCTTCCAGAACCGGATATAATAGTAATTCCGGATGGAACTGAGAAAAAAGAACCGGGCCAAAATCCCTTCGATTCATTTACAGCAGATCAGATAGCTCTTTTTTCTGAGATATACAGGTGCTTTACAACTGGTAAATATCCAGTTCCTGCCATAGCCTATGGCTTTCACATGGCTATAGCTGAACTTATTATTAATGGCTGCAGTATGATGGAACAGCAGACTAAAGAACAAAAAGTCTGCCTTTCCGGAGGAGTGTTTAACAACAGGCTCCTTCTTGCCTGCGCAGCAAAAGCTCTTTTAGCTGAAGGGTTTGAAGTATACTGGAACCAGAAGGTTCCTCTTGGAGATGGTGGAATATCCACCGGACAGGCCTATTTTGGCCTTTTGAATGATAAGGAGTAAAAAAATGTGTGTAGCAATACCCGGAAAAGTAATTAGTCTTGACGGAACCAGGGCCACAGTTGATTTTAGCGGGAACATTGTCCATGCCGAAGCAGGCCTTGTGGATGTTAAGGTTGGCGATAAGGTTCTTGTACATGCCGGATGCATCATCCAGACAATGGATGACAAGATGGCTGACGAGATGGAAGAATTATTCAGGGAAATTGAGGATATAAGCATTTAATGGCTACTATGGATCTGCAAAAGATTATAGATGAACTACAAAATTATGATGGACCGGAAGTAAGGCTCATGGAGGTCTGCGGAACCCATACGGCAGCGATTTCTGAAAACGGCATTCCTTCAATGCTTTCCCCTAAGATCAAACTGATCTCCGGGCCGGGATGTCCTGTATGTGTAACGGTGACAGCAGTTATCGACAAGCTGGTGGAGCTTTCCATGATGGATAAGACCTGCGTTCTTACCTTCGGAGATCTTATCAGGGTTAGGGGAACGTCTAAATCCCTTGCCGATGCCAGGGCTGACGGAGCTCATGTTCAGATGGTTTATTCCCCCATGGAGACCATTTCTTTGGCAAAAGAAAACCCGGATACAACCTACGTTTTCGCTGCCATTGGATTTGAGACAACAACACCTGTCTATGCACTTGTCATAGAAAAGGCTATTGAAGAAAAAGTAAATAACTTAAAGCTTCTTACTTCCCTAAAGACAATGCCACAGGTCATCAGGTGGGTTGTTAATAACGGAGGTGGAATAGATGGTTTTATCGCCCCGGGACATGTTTCTGCAGTTACCGGAGGAAACCTGTTTAAAGAGCTTTCAAAAGAACTGAACATTCCCTTCGTGGTATCCGGCTTTGAGGGAAAGCAGCTTCTTTTAACTATATATGCCCTTATTAAGATGAAGGGCAAACCCGGATATAAAAACCTTTATCCCGATGTAGTGACTGATGAAGGAAACCTTAAGGCACAGGAAGCTGTTAATAAGTATTTCACAGTGTCAGACTCTTCCTGGCGAGGAATGGGGAAGATTGCCGGTTCCGGAATGGTTCTTAAGGATGAGTACAAAAGCTATGACGCAGGAAGTTACGGTCTTGATGAAGACAATATGCCAAAGGGCTGCAGCTGTGATAAAGTCCTGGTGGGCAAGATAAGTCCCAATGAATGTCCATTATTTGGAAAGAGCTGTACTCCTGAGAATGCTCACGGAGCCTGTATGGTCTCCACGGAAGGTAGCTGTTACAACTATTTCATTTCCGGAAGACGATAAAGTCTTTTCGGGAATAAGACGATATATATAGATGTAGATGAGGAAAAAGTAATGAAGATAACCATGGCCCACGGAAGTGGCGGAGAATCCACCTCCAGGCTTATCGCAGAGGTTTTTGCGAAGCATTTTAAGAATGAATTTCTCGACAAACTTGAGGACTCGGCAGTTGTTCCCGGAAGCGGAAGACTTGCTGTAACAACGGACAGCTTTGTTGTAACTCCCATAGAGTTTCCGGGAGGAGATATTGGAAGGCTTAGTGTATGCGGAACCGTCAATGACCTGCTCATGAGCGGTGCAAAGCCCATGTATATTACCTGTGGCTGCATCCTGGAGGAAGGTCTTGAGATTGAAGTTCTCGACAGAATCATTGCCTCCATGGCTGAAACTGCCCAAGAAGCCGGTGTGGTTGTAGTTACCGGAGATACCAAGGTTATTGAGAATAAGGGCGGAGAGCCGGGACTTATTATCAACACCTCAGGCGTTGGATTTGTCAAGGAAACTATTGATGTTCCCGGTCCTTTGAAGCTTCAGGATGGAGATAAGATCATAGTTTCAGGTAACCTTGGCGATCACCATGCAGCTATCCTTGGCACCAGAATGGGAATTGAAAGCAATATCCTTTCTGATAACGCGCCCCTTTTAGAGATGGTAAAGAGCCTTATGGACAATAACCTAAGAGTCCATGCCATGAGAGATGTAACCAGAGGCGGTCTTGGAACCGTACTAAATGAGTTTGCCTCTGCTTCAAAATGCAGCATAGAGCTAGACGAGGAGTCGCTACCAGTTTCTCCTGCTGTTAAGGATTTCTGCGGAATTCTTGGACTTGATCCAATCTACATGGGCAATGAAGGAAAAATGGT
>DFGW01000109.1 GCA_002372465.1 Butyrivibrio sp. UBA3740 | reverse complement strand
GGCTTCATGAACAAGATGCTGAACGAGGAAGTTATTCCTACCCTGGTTGACCATCTTGACGAGAATGATCTTAACCAGTTCGCAGCTGCAGTTAAGGATCGTTTCAACAATCCTTTCGTAAACCACGAGCTTATGTCCATTTCACTGAACTCAACCAGCAAATGGAAAGCCAGAAACATGCCTTCATTCCTTCAGTACATAGACAAGAATGGCAAGCTTCCTGTTTGCCTCACAATGTCCCTGGCAGCCTACATTGCATTTTACTCAAATGACATTCAGGAGCTCACCGATAAGGGGCTTGTATGCAAAAGACCTGCCGGCAACACCTACACTGTAAGCGATGACAGATGGGCTCTGGAGTTCTTCTATGACCACAGAAATGACTCCGAGGAAGACCTCGTCAAGGCAGTTCTTGGCAACGAGAAAATGTGGGATCAGGACCTCAACAAGATCGAAGGTCTCACGGATGCAGTAGTTGCAGATCTTAAGAAGATCCACACAGAAGGTGCAGAGAAAGCATATGCAAGCTGCCTGTAAAAAACAGCTTTTTCATTTTAACTCCTTAATATATAGAAGCCGCTTTCAATAACGAAAGCGGCTTCTTGATTTTTATCAAAGCTGGTAGAATCCAACCTTTTTATATACTTTTCTAAGAGTCTTATTAGCGATATAGGAAGCTCTCTGCGCTCCTTCCTTATATACGTTCTCAAGATATGCTTTATCAGCAATGAGGCGCTTAGCTTCCTCTCTGATAGGATTCAGGGTCTCAAGGACTGCTTCTCCCACTGCCGGCTTAAATACTCCGTAGCCCTGTCCGGCAAATTCTTTCTCAATCTCTTCGTAAGTCTTTCCTGTGATGGTTGAATAGATGTTCATGAGGTTTGCTACGCCGGGCTTATTCTCCTTGTCAAAGCGTACGCAGTTCTCAGTATCTGAGTCTGTAACTGCTCTCTTGAACTTCTTCATTACTACATCAGGTTCATCCATGAGGAATACACAGCCGTTTGGCTCTGACTTACTCATCTTGGCGCCGGGTGTTGAAAGGCCGTAAATACGTGCACCGGTCTTTGCAATGTATGGCTCAGGGATTCTGAACACATCTCCGTAGATGTTGTTGAAACGCTCTGCAATATTCCTTGTAAGCTCAACGTGCTGCTTCTGGTCCTCTCCTACAGGGACGTAATGCGGCTGATAAAGAAGGATATCCGCTGCCATAAGGGATGGATAAGTAAAGAGTCCTGCATTGATATTGTCCTTATGCTTCTCTGATTTATCCTTGAACTGGGTCATACGACTGAGCTCACCGAACATTGTGTAGCAGTCTAAGACCCATCCAAGCTGCGCATGGGCAGGTACATGGGACTGAAGGAAAAGAGTATTCTTCTCCGGATCAAGACCACATGCAATATAAAGAGCAAGCATCTCCAAAGAGCGTCTCCTGAGTTCCTTAGGGTCCTGTCTTACTGTAATTGTATGAAGATCTGCCATGAAGTAATAGCACTCAAATTCATTAACCCTGTCCGCCCAGTTCTTGATGGCGCCAAGGTAATTTCCTAAATGTAAATCTCCGCTGGGCTGAATGCCGGAGAGCATGACTTTCTTTTCGTTTTTCTCTGCTTCCATTAAATTTTCCTCCGTTAATACACTAAAGATTACTATATCAGCAAAAGGCGATTTTCTCAAGGATTTATGATAGAATTAACTTTGCAAATTTATAAGATAAGGAATAAAGATTCATGGCATTTGACGGAATTACAATCGCAAATTTAACAAAGGATTTTAAGAACATAGTAACCGGAGGAAGGATATATAAGATTGCCCAGACTGAGAGTGATGAGCTCTTCATTACAGTTAAGCTTTCCTATGAAGCAGCTGAGCAGTTTGGGATCAAGCAGACAAGGCTGGTTCTTTCTGCAGATGCTTCTCTCCCCCTTGTGTATCTGACAGATGAGAGCAAAGCCTCTCCCATGACCGCCCCGAATTTCTGCATGCTTCTTCGTAAGCACATCCAGAACGGTCGTATCATATCTGTCACTCAGCCGGGAGGCCTTGAGAGGATCATACGTTTTGAGATCGAGCATCTGGATGAAATGGGAGATCTTCGTCATAAGGTCCTTCTGATCGAGATCATGGGCAAATACAGCAATATCATCTTCACAGACGAGAATGACATCATCATAGACAGTATCAAGCATATCCCCGCTTCAGTAAGCTCTGTAAGGGAGGTTCTTCCCGGACGTACTTATTTTGTCCCCGGTCAGGAAAAGACAAATCCCCTGACCACAACTGCTGATGAGTTTTCCTCAGTAGTTCTTTCAAAGGGAATGCCACTTTTCAAGGCCATATATTCAAGCTATACAGGCCTGTCTCCCATCGTCGCCCAGGAAATATGCTTCAGGGCAGGTATTGACGCCGATAAGTCTGCCATAGCCCTTGAGACAAAAGAGGCAATCGCTGTATACAAGGCCTTCGATGAGATAATGGAATGTGTCAAAGGCGGAGATTTCGTCCCTGCCATCTACTATGACGGTGATTCACCAAAGGAATATTCATCAATTCCGCTTACAATCTACGGCTATCGGGATGAGGCTGATGAAGACGAAGGCAGCTCTTTTGTCAGATCAGAGAGCATTTCTTCTCTCATAGAACAGTATTACTCAGAGAAAAATGTCGTAACCCGTATTCGCCAGAAATCCGTTGATCTTCGTAAAATTGTCCAGACTGCCCTGGAGAGAAACGTTCGTAAATACGACCTTCAGACCAAGCAGATGGAGGATTCCGAGAAAAAGGACAAGTATCGCACCTATGGAGAGCTTCTAAACACCTATGGCTACAGTGCCAAGGAAGGGGATAAATCCATCACTGTCAACGACTACAACACAGGAAAAGACATTACGATCCCTCTTGACCCTACTCTCACGCCTAACCAGAATGCCAAGAAGTACTTTGATAAGTACACCAAACTAAAAAGGACCCAGGAAGCTTTGGAGGAACAGATGAAGGAGGTTGCCGAAGCTATAGAGCAGCTTGAATCAATCTCCAATTCTCTTGACATTGCCAAGCAGGAAGCTGACCTGGCGCAGATAAGACAGGAGCTTTTTGAAAGCGGCTATATCAAGTCCCGCCCTACAGGCAAGAACGGCAGAAAGGAAAAGATCACCAGCAAGCCCTTCCACTATGTCAGCAGCGATGGCTTTGATATCTATGTTGGCAAGAACAATATCCAGAACGACGAGCTCACCTTTAAGATGGCCAACGGCGGCGACTGGTGGTTCCATGCCAAGAAAATTCCTGGCTCTCACGTAGTTCTTTTAACCGGGGGCAAAGAAGTACCGGACAGGGCTTTCGAAGAAGCTGCTGCTCTTGCAGGCTTCTATTCCAAAGGCAAGAACCAGGAGAAGGTTGAGATCGACTACTTAAAACGCAAGGATGTAAAAAAGCCCGGTGGAGCCAAGCCCGGATTCGTTGTGTACTACACCAACTACTCCATGGCTATCTCACCGGACATTTCAAATCTTAAGCTTATAAGTGACTGACCTATAGCTTACCTGCATTACATACTGATTATTCCAAGAACATTTAACACTGCGCTGACAAGGATGATCATTACAAAGAGTGGACACAGGAACCTGATCATCACAGAAAAGATCTGCTTTCTCTGGAAAGGATGTCCATCCTGTTCCACTTCCTCTGTCAGCTTATCTACGCCCATGTACCTGGTGATAAGGAAACATGTCGCCAGAGCGGCTATGGGCATCATTATTGAGTTCGTAATAAAGTCAAAGAAATCCAGAAACTGCATTCCAAGTATCTTCACATCCGCAAGAGGTCCATTTCCAAGGGATGAAAGACTTCCAAGGACTATCATGATGACAGCCATTATAAGGGTTCCACTTTCTCTGCTCCAGCCAAACTCATCTGAAAAGGTTGATACTGCGCTCTCAGTAAGGGCTATTGCACTGGTTACAGCGGCAAAAAGGACAAGTGCAAAGAAAAGTACTCCGATTATCCTTCCCAATCCCATGCCGGCAAAAATCTTGGGCATAGTGATAAACATAAGCGATGGTCCTGCCTTAAGCATACTCTGATCTCCACCGGAGAAGGCAAATACTGCTGGTATGATCATAAGACTTGCCAGGATGGCGATGGCAGTGTCAAAGAATTCAACCTGTCTTGTTGACTCATCAATACTTACTTCCTTCTTCACATAGGATCCAAAAGTTATAAGAATACCCATGGCAATTGAAAGTGAATAAAACATCTGCCCCATGGCTGTAACCACTGTCATGATGGAGAAGTTCTTTACATTTGGAACAAACAGATACTTTACTCCGGCAAGTGCTCCCGGCCTTGTCACAGAATAGATGCAGATGATAATGGCAAGAACTACAAGGACAGGCATCATAAGCTTAGACACCCTCTCTATCCCGTTCTCAACTCCCATCAGGATAATCCCAAGGACCAGAACCGCAAATACTATAAACCAGAATTCTGACTTCTCTCCGTTAGAAATAAAGTCCACAAAAAAGTTGTCTGTAGCTATAACTGCAGCGTCATTTCTGATGTATTCAAAAAGATACTTGCATACCCAGCCACCAATAACAGAGTAATAAGGGACAATAAGAATCGGTATAATGGCATTGATCCAGCCTCCGATCTTCATCCTCCTATTACCACTTAATGCATTAAATGCACCCACAGGGCTCTTTCCTGTAGAACGCCCTATTGCAGTTTCTGCCACTATCATGGTATATCCAAAGGTCAGGGCCAAAATGATGTAGACAAAAAGAAAGATTCCTCCTCCATATTTTGCGCAAAGGTAAGGAAATCTCCATATATTCCCAAGTCCTACAGATGCTCCTGCAGCTGAAAGAACGAACCCTATCTTTCCGGTAAACGACCCACGATCTTCATTTTCCAAAACTGTTTCCTCCAAATCTTTATTGCACCAAGAAGCACCAACCCTTTCGGATTGATGCTTCTTTTTATGTTTGCTTTTCTTAAGTTAAAGGCTTAATTACTTCTCGTCCTCATTCTTCTTACGAAGGGCGATCATTGCAAATGCTACGCCTGCAGCTACGAGAATTGTAAGAACATGAGCAAGTGTGTTTGTGTTATCCTCTGTACGTCCTCTTCTGGCTCCGAGAACCGCCGGCTCTCTGGTTGCCCCAAGAACCTCACCCCTTGTTGCTCCAAGAACTGTACCTACAGGAGGCGCATCCTCTGTTGGAGGTGTGTCTGTTGGTGGAGGATTATCTCCGGCGCCATATACGGTAAGTGTTCCCTCAACCTTGGATACGATGTAGTTCTTAGCCAGGTTAGTGTTGCTAAGAGCTGTATATGTGAAGTAATTCGTTGAGCTGCCAATCTCAGTCTGAGAACCGGTAACGTTGTTCTTAACGCCTTCCTTTCCTCTTAACTCCTTATCACCATTAGCAAATCCATCACCGGAGACAGTAACTTTACTGTTTGTAAGAGCTGTTCCGTCATACTCCTTGCTGTCAGAAGCAGATGTAAGTGTTACTCTTCTCTTTGTGATCTCAAGGTTAGCGATCTTGGTAGGAACCTTATCCTTTACTTCTGTGCTAACAACCTCTCTACTGGTCTCTTTGCCATTTATATACTCAATTTCAACTTCAAAGATGTCCTTGATATCTACAGTATCTTCACCAATCTTAGTGTTGATCTCCATCTCATCGTAGTGGAGCATTACAGGATAATTTCCTGTATCTAATCCCCTGCCGCCTGTAGTGTAAAGGCCTTCAACATCAACTGTGATTCCGCCAATATCTATAGTCTTGGGAGCAACATCCCTCCTGTTGGTAAAGTCGATATCTTTTTCAGCAGCATATACTGTCAGAACTCCAAGTCCTGCGATCCTGCCAAAAAGATCCTTGAAAAATTTAGCAACCTTTTCAGTAACTGTTTCTGAAGTGGCCTCTGCATCTACTGTAACATCAAGATCATTAGTATGAACATATCCATCATACATTGTTGATACGTCAAGCTGATCGCCTACAGCATCTGCCTGAACAGTGATCTTAATCTTTCTCTTCACAGGAATCTTGACCCACTGAGCATAAAGAACAGTGTTATAGTTAAGGCTCTTTACATCGCCTGCTTTGTAGGTTGTAACACCTGTTGAACCATCCGGCTTTGTGCTCCATCCAACAAATACATAGTTCTGATCCTTAAGGGTGAACATGTTGTCACGGATAGTAACTTCATCACCAACCACAACTACTTCCGGCTTAGTAGCTGCATCTCCGGAAACCAAGCTGGAATCAATGTTTGCATCATAAACAATGTTTGCTGATACGTATCCATCAATATGATTAACAACAGTTCCGTTAACTTCCTTCTTGTAAACGTACCATACAACATCATTATCTACAGTAAATGGTACAAATTCATCCGTAATATCCTTGTTGAAATTATCATCAATGCATTTCTGAATGGCACTCTTTACACCTGAATCATATGAGTACTCGAACTCCTCCACATGATTTTCAACACCATCCCAATAGTAGATAGCGTAGTATGGAAGACCGTCATTATCCTCAGGCTTCATTGAGAAGTTCCATTCATCCTTAAGGAGGTCAATGTTTGTAGCAGTTCCACTCCAGGTACCGGATCCATTGAATTCCGGATAATAATCAGCATCCGGCTGATGACCCGGAATTGGATTCTTCAGTTGTTTCTGCTGATTCTTTGCAAGCAGGAAGAAGTAAACGTCTGTATTCTCTTTCTTGGTATACTTGGCATATACAATCTTATCCTCTGTAAGGTTAGAAAAGCCTTTGTACTCTACTGTGCAATCAGCATCCTCATAGAGGCCTTCCAGCTCATAATCATCCTTTTCTGAAGGTACATACTCCTGAGAATCCTCTACAGGAACAGCACTTCCTGAAAGATAAGCTTTCTTTCCTTCGAGATCCTCATGATAATCAACTGTCTCACCTATATAGTAGTATGCCTGATAAGAAACAATATTTGTGGCAAATCTAAGGTCAAGATGATAAGCGAAGTTCCCGCCATCAGGATTTACTACAGAACCTGGTGTTGACTCCTCATAATTCCACTTGAAGAGTGCAGTCTTATACTGGCTTCCGCCATACCCGTCACCATCATTTGTATCAACCTGAACAGCGCCGGACTTGATAGCGTCATAAACCTTGTTTCCAACATTACCATTGTGCAAAACAGCTTCTGATTCATCGAAATTGGTCATGGCGTTGCAGACCTTATCCCAATCTTCAGCAGATCTGATAAAGTTGTCATCATATCCCAGCTCATCAAAAAGGCTTGCAGGCAATTCTACAACACCAATTGGGTAATATCCGTTTGGCTGAACATAGTCAAGACCAAGAGGGCCTGACAGAGCTGAGTTAACAACAACATTGCCTTCAGCATCCCTGGAATTGGTTCCATCAGTAGCAAAAACTGCTACCTTTACCTTACCGGTCAGGTTGCTCTCCCACTTTGCATATAATGTATAAGCGTTGTTATTAGAAGCAGTAAATGAAGGATCTACAGCATCCTTAGCATACTTAACATCACCATCAGCAGTCTCGCTCCAGCCAAGGAAAGTCATGGTGTCATCTTCATTCTCACCAAAAACATCCTCAAGTGACTTAACATTATAAGTCATTGTGGCACTCGCATCAGAGCTGTCCCAGTTCAGATCATCTTTATAAGTAGCGCCGCTTCCGTCGTTCTTATAGTAAACTACTGCACTTGAAAGGTGGAAGTCCTCATCAAAATTGCAGATATAATCAAATCCAAAAGTGTTCTGTGTAGAAGAATGTGCTCTGAAGCAACGGCTAAATGCCTCAAGATTCATTTCAGTGGTACAATTCATGTGGTATGTCTTACCGCCTGCTTCTACAATAAAAGATATCTCACTTTCTGCAGAAATTGGACTATCTGAATCATACCTGAATTCGTAATAATCCTTACCGTCAAAACTGTCTCTGAATACTTCACGGTTTACAAACATACGGTGCTGAACGCCGTCAACTACGGCATAAACCTTAGCACCATTATTAATGTATTCACTAAATGACTCAATCTCAAATCCAAGATCCAGATGGTTTGCTGTAGTCTTCTGATTTTTCTGTCTGCATACAGCAAAGATTGTTCCATCAGAAAGGTTTCTCCAGTTACCATCAATGTCCTGGTACTGAACAGAATCGCTGAACAATATTCCATTATCCTTAAGCTTTATAGCCTGAATAAGGAAATGATTATCATAAAAATTATGCCTGTTGGCAGAAAATGAAATAAATTCATATCCTTCAGGAATTGAGATATTGCTTAACAGATCCTCAGATGTCTTTACATCATCATATGAAGTAAACTGAAGATCAAATTTCTCAACATTATAATCCACTGCATCATATAATGCGTCAACGACACCAATCTTAACAGAAGTTTTATAGCTTGGGTATCTTACATTAAACAGAGTAACTACATAAATTGAGAAATGCTCTGCATCAAAGCTGATCTCAGTTGCCTCTGTTCCTGCTGAAGCGACCTGTTCTGCATTTGAAAGGTCATCCTCTACATGGAACACTGCAAGGGCAGTTTCCTCTGACTCAGCAGCCTCTATCTCCTCAAATCTTACCTCAACAGTTCCATCCTCAGGCTGAACAAACTTGCCTTCACTCTCAGAATAGATGTTGATGTCATATGAATAAGTAACCTGTACTTCTTTTTCCTCTCCAAGCTCCTCATCAATGAGTTCCTTGATCTCAGAATCCTTGGAATCAGCTACCTTCTCAACATTGAGAACAGCATCTGCAGGAAGTACACCGGGCTCTGCATAAAGAGAAATCCTGATGTCATCGATTGTAGTTGACTGATTGAACTCCTTTTCAACTACCTCTTCCTTTTCAGCAGCCTTCTTCTCCTCGTCCTTTTTCTCGGTCTCATCCTCGGTAGTAGCCTCAGTAGCAGCCTCTGAAGTAGCCTCTGTTGAAGCGTCTGCAGCGATTTCATCCTCAGCTGCTTCCTCTTCCTTCTTCTCTTCGTCCTCTACCTGAGTTTCATCTTCCTTAGACTTTTCCTCTTCTGTGACTTCATCAGTCTGACTTCCTGTGCCTTCTGCTGACGCATCAGAAATCTCTTCAGACTCTTTAGTCTCTGAAGTTACTTCTACTGTCTCTTCTGTGCTTTCTGAAGACTCAGTAGATGCTGCAACCTCTGCAGCACTTTCCCCCTCTGGAATTGCCTCAAAGATTTCTTCAGTAGGAGAAGCAAGCTCCACTACTTCATTATCCACGGCAAATACCTTAGCATTTGCAAAATCACTTCCAAATGTAGTGACCACAAGTACTAAAGCCAGAAGAAACGATAAGAATTTGTGCAGTTTCTTAACCATTCTTTCTTCCTCCCTTAACTTAAGAAAATGTATTTGTGTATTTTTTATGAAAAACAAACACCGTTATCATATTACATGACTAATCATACAACCAATCATAAAAAGATAATTTTTTGTATTTTAAGTACTTTTTTAATTAACTGGTTATAAAAAGTATTAAAAAAGTATAACCATTTATAGAACTTTTACCTTCTTCAAGAGCTTAGCAATACTCTTCCCTTTGGGGAATCTGCTTATGTCCTCCTGTGAAGCTCCCCCTGACTTTATCAGCACCACAAAGTAGACCGGAATAGCCACAACTACAGCAATCATAGTGGAGAAGAGATTTACAAAATACTCACTTCCAACAAACTGGCTAAAGATAAAAGCTGACAGCCGATAAAAGCCGAAGGCTACTGCCCCCATAACAACCGACGAAATAACAGGAAGCAGATAAGTCTTTTTAAAATCATTATTTATAGGCAGGTTCTTCTTCATAACCATGTTATTCAGAAGACACATTGTAAACGAATAGATAATAGTAACAGCGCAAAGGGCAAAGCTCTGAAGATTGGTCTTAACAAGAAGAACTATCAAGATCAGGCTCTGCAAAACCAGCGCGATAACCGCATTTATTACCGGAGTATTGACCTTGCCTATTCCCTGTAGCACGGCATTAGTAACAGTAGACAGGGAATAAAAAATTACTGTAATTGAGAGGAACATCAAAAGATACGATGCTTCATCCAGGGATGCCTTCTGAGGGAAAAGGATCATCATCACTGGTCTTGCAAGAGCAAAAAGTCCAACTGCGCAGGGAATAGAGATCA
>DFGW01000003.1 GCA_002372465.1 Butyrivibrio sp. UBA3740 | reverse complement strand
AAGAACACAAAGCTTCAGATGCTCCTTCGTGGTCAGAACATCCTTGGATATAAGCACTATCCCGATGACGTAGTTGATTACTTCGTTCAGAAGTCAATCGCTAACGGAATCGATGTTATCCGTATTTTTGACTGCCTTAACGACCTTAGAAACCTTGAGGCTTCCGTAAAGGCATGTAAGAGAGAGGGCGGACATGCACAGATCGCCCTTGCTTACACTCTTGGTGATGCATATACAATGGATTACTGGATGAGCGTAGCTAAAGAGATCGAGAGCATGGGTGCAGATTCTATCTGTATCAAGGATATGGCAGGACTTCTTCTTCCTTACGAGGCAGAGAAGCTCGTTAAGGCCCTTAAGAGTGCTACAACACTTCCTATCGACCTTCATACTCACTATACATCAGGTGTTGCCAGCATGACTTACATGAAGGCAGCTGAGGCCGGTGTAGATATCATCGACTGCGCTATTTCACCATTTGCGCTGGGTACATCACAGCCTGCTACTGAGGTTATGGTAGAGGCCTTCAAGGGACAGCCTTTCGAGACCGGACTTGATCAGAAGCTCCTTGCTAAGATTGCTGATCACTTCAGACCTTACAGAGAAGAGTGCCTTGCCAACGGACTTATGGATCCTAAGGTTCTTGGTGTTAATATCAAGACTCTTATGTATCAGGTTCCCGGCGGAATGCTTTCCAACATGGTTAGCCAGCTTAAAGAGCAGAATGCAAGTGACAAGTACGATACAGTGCTTGAGGAAATCCCACGGGTTCGCAAGGACTTTGGTGAGCCACCTCTTGTTACACCTTCATCACAGATCGTTGGTACTCAGGCCGTTATGAACGTGCTTATGGGTGAGAGATATAAGGTTGCTACTGACCAGACAAAGGACCTCCTTGCAGGAGAGTACGGAAAGACTATCAAGCCTTTCAATCCTGAAGTTCAGAAGAAGATCATCGGCGACAGAGAGGTTATTACCTGCAGACCTGCTGACAAGCTTCAGCCCGGACTTCCTAAGTTTGAGGAAGAGGTTAAGCAGTGGAAGCAGCAGGATGAGGACGTGCTTTCTTATGCACTGTTCCCTCAGGTTGCTACAGACTTCTTCAAGTATCGTCTTGCTCAGCAGGAGAAGGTTGATGTTACCGCTGCTGATACCAAGAATGGAGCTTATCCTGTTTAATTGAGCATTTGTCTAATAAAAAATTAAAAAAGATGGAATTTAGTTATGTTTACATACTAAATTCCATTTTTTTTATATTTTGCACGGCTCATTGTGATAAAATATAAATATGAATGAGTTTAGAAGACACAGACAAAGAAATAAACCGGTTCAAATAGGTGAGAGGCAGGTCAGAGAACTCAGAAAGGCCGAAGTGGGCAGACAGATGCTTGCCCTTGACGAGGTTGCAGGTTTCAGGATAAGGCCTGGCTTTTATAACATCAATGGCGCCACCATGCTTACAGATGGCGTTAATTTTACTGCCTATTCCAACGGGGCGACCTCCATAACCCTTTTGCTTTTCAACCGAGGAGAATCAAAGCCCTTCGCTCAGATCCCGTTTCCGGAGAGCTACAGAATCGGAAAAGTGTACTCAATGATCGTTTTTGGTCTCGACATCGAGAATCTTGAGTATGCCTACAGTGTAGACGGACCCTGGGATCCGGAAAAAGGTCTTTTGTTCGATAAAAATCACCTGCTCCTTGATCCATACGCCAAGGCTGTTTCTGGACAGCGTATATGGGGGCAGAACCCCAATAAGGACGGTGCCTACAGAGCCAGAGTCGTAAGGGATAACTTTGAGTGGAATGATACCAATTCTTTGAAGATCCCTATGAGCGACACGGTTATCTATGAGATGCACGTTCGTGGATTCACTATGGATCCTTCCTCAGGAGTTAAATTCAGAGGAACTTTTGAAGGAATTAAGGAG
This sequence comes from Butyrivibrio sp. UBA3740, assembly GCA_002372465.1. Taxonomy (GTDB): domain Bacteria; phylum Bacillota; class Clostridia; order Lachnospirales; family Lachnospiraceae; genus Butyrivibrio. Next base: position 1,062 of record DFGW01000003.1, on the reverse strand, counting down.
AAAGTTGAGTATTTAAAGCGCCTTGGTATAACAGCCGTAGAGCTTATGCCTATTTTCGAATTTGATGAGACCAGAGACAAGAGGGAGCTTAACGGAAACACCCTTTTGGACTACTGGGGCTATAATACCATCAGCTTTTTTGCGCCAAACACCAGCTATGCCTCCCAAAGTGAGTACAACAAGGAAGGCGTTGAGCTTAAGCATATGATAAAGACCCTTAAGGATAACGGAATTGAAGTTATCCTTGATGTTGTGTTCAATCACACTGCAGAGGGCAATGAAAATGGACCCTTTATTTCCTTTAAGGGGTTTGACAACAATATTTTCTATCTGCTTACTCCTTACGGTCAGTACTATAACTTCAGCGGATGCGGAAATACCATGAACTGTAATCACCCCATGGTTCAGGAATTTATTGTTGAATGCCTGCGCTATTGGGTAGAAGAATACAGGATTGACGGCTTTAGATTTGATCTTGCAAGTATCCTTGGAAGAGATCAGGACGGTGCTCCTATGGAGAAGCCTCCGCTGATCCAGAGACTGGCCTATGACCCGATCCTTGGCAATGTAAAGCTTATTGCCGAGGCCTGGGATGCGGGCGGAATGTATCAGGTTGGTAATTTCCCCGCCTGGAAGAGGTGGGCTGAGTGGAACGGCAAGTACCGCGACGATATCAGATCATATCTCAAGGGGGATATCTGGGCTGCACCTGAAGCGGTTAAAAGAATTACAGGCTCTATGGACCTCTATGGCGGATCTTACCTTGGATATGAGTCCTCCGTCAATTTCATAACCTGTCATGACGGTTTTACCTTGCATGATCTGTATTCTTATAACGGAAAGCATAATGAGGACAACGGTTGGAACAACACTGATGGCGCCAATGACAATAGAAGCTGGAACTGCGGAGCAGAAGGCGAGACTGATGACCCGGGAATTAATGACCTGAGGTTCAGGATGATGAGAAATGCCATAACTGTTCTTATGTGCAGCCGTGGCACTCCAATGGTTTATTCCGGAGATGAATTTGGAAATACCCAGTTTGGCAATAATAATGCCTAT
>DFGW01000060.1 GCA_002372465.1 Butyrivibrio sp. UBA3740 | reverse complement strand
GCTGTGATGTAGCTGTTCATGCTCTTGTAGAATGGGTTAACTGCCTCGTACTGGCAATCATCAAATGGAGATACAAGACCAGCATCGTTTACAAGGATGTTCTGAGCTGAGTCGCCTGCGCACCAGTTGAAGAATGCCTTTGCGCCATCAACATTACCATTAGCATATGCTACCCAGTATGAAGGTGGTCCGGCGATGATTGTGTTGATTCCATCCTCAAATGCGTAAGGAGCGAAACCAGCCTCGAAGCTGATGTCATCAGGAGATGTTACACACCAGTTACCCTGTGTGATGAATACATACTTGCCTTCCTTGAAGCCTGCTACCTGGTTGTCATATGTTCCATCGACGAGAAGAGCAGGATCTGAATACTGGTTCATCATTCCAATGAACTCTGCGAAGTCCTTCATTCTTGCTTCGTCAATCTTACCACCATCATTAAGAAGATCGATGTAAGTTGTGTCGTCAGCCTTAAGACCAGCGTCAAGGTACTGACCAAATACGTGTGTTCCTGAAGACCATCCAAGGTTTGTAGGCTCTGCGCACCAACCAAATACTGCTGTGATGCCAAGCTCATCCTTCTTGGAATCAAGTGTCTCACAAGCCTCTTTCCATGCTGCAGGAGATGTAAGAGAAGCAGGATCAACACCGGCTGCCTTAAGAAGGTCAGCGTTGTAACCAAGAGCTGTAGCCTCTACTGTGTAAGGGAAACCGATTGTTCCCATGTTGTCGTCGACAAGTTCGAATCCTGTCTTGTCTGTCCAAGCTTCGCCGGCAAGATCAGCAAGCATGCCGTCCCAGTTAGCTGCCTGGTTTGCTTCGATAACGAAGATGTCAGGCATGTTGTCAGCCTGGTACATTTTCTTAAGCTCATCAGAAGCGTTTGTGTCACCACCGATTGTCTCAACGATGAGTTCGTTTCCTGTCTCTTCGTTGTACTTTGCAGCAAGTGCCTGCATCTGATCGTTGATCTCAGGCTTGCCGTTAAGAAGTCTTACAGATCCTACTGAAGCAGTGGCGGTCTCCTCAGCGGCGGGAGCTGTCTCAGTAGCTGTAGTGTCAGCTGCCTGTGTATCAGCAGGAGCTGCTTCTGTCTCAGTTGCTGTGTTGTCAGATGTTGTTGTTGCGTCAGTTGTTCCTGTTGTTCCGCAAGCTGCAAGGCTGATAACCATTGAGCCGGCGAGAAGGACTGACATGAGTTTCTTTTTCATTTTTACCCTCCTTGTGTGTTGCTTTTGTGCAAGTTGCCATAACTTACTTAGTTTCTGACGGTTACTTTTGCGCATAAGTTGTACGCTGAAATCAAGATATCACATAGACGGGCAAATTTCAATAGATTTGTGGAAAAAATATTCATATTTTGTTCACAAATAGTTCAAAAATCGAGCAATGGTGCGGACTTAATCGTTTACTACAAAAGCTAAAAAAACCATAAAACGTTTCTAAAATTTCCAAAAAATCATAAAAAAGACCAACTTATGCGTTAAAGCTTAAGTTGGTCAAGTTTTATATGATGACAAGGGTGAAAAAGTCATATTGTGTGCATGTTTACATGCTAAGCATTATGACTTTGGAACCCGAAAAACATGAGGAAGTAGCATATGTGCGGATTCCGAATGTTTTTAGAATTGCGAGAGTTACTTGTAACGGAGCAATTCGTGTCATCAGCTTTTTTTTATGTCTTTTACGGTGTCACGGATTACCAGATGAGTCGGAAGCTTGATCTGGTTAGGAGTTTTTTTGCCTGACAGCTGCTTTAACAGCGTGTCTGCAGCGGTAACTCCCTTTGTTTTTACATCCTGATGAACTGTGGTAAGTGCTGGTCTGTGAAGCTGCCCCAGCATGTTATCGTCAAATCCGACAATTGAGATATCCTCAGGTACATTGACGCCTCTGTCCTCCAGTGCTGCCATGATAGTCACGGCATAAAGGTCTGATACGCACATGATGGCGGTGAATTCACGGGCACGGTTGCAGATTTCCTCCAAACTCTCATCCAGGTCCTCTGTTCGTGGCCTTATCTGTAAAAAGTCTGAGCTCTTGAATTTGATCCTGTTGTCCTTCAGGGCCTTTTTGTAACCGTTAAGTCTTGCCAGGTCGACGCCCTTGGTGTTGTCGGAAAGGAATGCGATCTTTTTGTGACCCTGGGAGATCAGGTAGCTCGTCATGTCATAGGCTCCCTGCTCGTCATCAAGACCGATATTGGTAAAGTGCTTAAGACCCTCAATACTGTAAGTATCTATGCATACGATGGGCTTTTTGTACTTCTCGCTGACTCTGATTCCGTCGTCGTCCAGCATACCGAACAGGATAAGTCCGTCCACGTTCCATGTGGAAACATGTCGCATGATCTCGCCGATGTCACTGGATATATACAGCATCATGAAGTATCCGGCATTTCGTATGGTTTCTTCCACACCACCTATCAAAACAGAGACAAATGGGTCCATGATAAGGTTTTCATACTTATCGGCTCTTGCCTTGAGAGCCAGGCCGATGATCTTGGATTGGTTCTGGGCGAGGTTTCTGGCGCTTATGTTTGGAACATAATCAACCTTTTTGAGAAATTCCTCGACCTTCTTCCTGGTGTCGGGTGACACCTCCCCTGCCTTGCCATGGATAACATTTGAAACCGTCGTAGTGCTCATATTTAGTTGCTTTGCGATCTCTTTAATGGTTATCATTTTTCACTTGGGCTTTACAAAGAAAAAAAGTTGTTGTATGTTGTTTGCAGATTTGGGACAAGTCCCTTTTGTCTCAAAATAACACGGCGGTACATAAGTTGTCAAAATCAAATTTTGAGGAGAATTATGAACACAGAATATAACAAAATAACAGCTACAAAGGAAGCGCTGGAAAAGCTTGCCAAGGCATCTGAAATTGTTGCCGGCCTTAAGATTCCCGAGGACATTCCCCACGGTGATATGCCGGGAGATAAAATTGAGATTGGAGAAAGCCACATTGCAAAGGCTAAGACAATCTTCCCTATATTAGTAAAAGAGCTTAAGGAGAAGATGTCTGCCAATCCTTATTCAAGAGCGGTGGTTGCCGTCTGCGGAGGATCCGGAGTGGGCAAATCTGAGATTGCGTCACTTCTGTCATATATGCTTGAAAGCGCCGGAATCGGCAGCTATACAATGTCCGGAGACAATTACCCACATCGTATTCCTATGTATAATGACGCTGAAAGGCTTCACACCTTCAGAAAATGCGGCATAAAAGGAATGGTTGACGCTGGTGTCATGAACCCTGAAAATGCTGAGAAGATCCGTGAGCTCCAGAGAGCTGAAGATGATGCAAATAAGGCACATTTAGACACTGACACATGGTTCAGAAGTTACTTCGAGGCCGGCTCTGAAGGCCTTGCTAAATACCTTGGAACACCTAATGAGACTGACTTTGAAGAAGTAGACCAAATCATGAAGGCATTTAAGGATGGAGCTGATAAGCTTTACCTTAAGAGAATGGGCAGGGACGAAGCATCCCTTTGGTACGACGAAGTGGATCTTTCAACAAAGAATGTACTTATAGTAGAGTGGACTCACGGCAATAGTGACTATATGAGTCAAGTTGATATCCCTGTTCTTTTAAACAGTACACCTGAGGAGACTTTGGAACACAGAAGGTCAAGAAACAGAGATGGCAAGCTGGATAGCCCATTCACTATGCTGGTTCTTGAACTTGAGCAGAAGAAACTTGTTGACCAGGCTCACAAGGCTAAGATCATCATTTCAAAAGCAGGTGAGATTATCAGCTACGATGAGTTCAAAAAACTCATGGGAATCTAACATTTTAACTTATTGCCTTGTTACGAAAAAACGGAGTAAATATTATGAAAAACAATTACGTAGATAATGGCCCTATGCTCAATGCCTATCCTGACAGCATGGGCGGAACCCTTTCTGATATAGTTTCGGTTCTTTCCAAAAAAGAATTTGAAGATGTTTTCCAATCCTTCTATATTCTTCCAAGTATTTTTAATACAGACCTGGACAGAGGTTTTTCTGTAATTGACTACAGTATCAATGAAGAAATGGCTGCTCCCGGGGATCTGGACAAGCTTGGAGAGCTTGGGATCGACCTTAAGCTGGATTTTATCCTTAATCATGCATCGGTTCTTTCCCCACAGTTCCAGGATCTTTTAAAGAACGGTGAGAATTCCAGATACAAAGATTTCTTTATTAATTGGAACAAATTCTGGGAAGGCTATGGCGACATGACTCCTGAAGGCTATATCCAGCCAAGGGAAGAGTACATCAAGGATATGTTCTTCAGAAAGCCCGGGCTTCCTATCCTTATGGTAAGAATGCCAGATGGAAAGGATGTGCCATACTGGAATACATTTTATCAGGAGGTACAGTACAAGCGTCCCGATGCTCAGGACCTCATGGACAGGATGGATATCCAGTATCTTGCAGCCACAAAGCTTTCAGAGAGGATCTGCAAGGAGCTTGATGAGGGCAAAAAGCCCTCAGAGATCAACTTTGAGGGTTATGAGAAGTATAAAGACAAGGTGGTTGACCTTCTTGAGTCCGGAAGACGTTACCTTGGACAGATGGATCTTAATATCAAATCAGACCTTGTCTGGGAGCACTATCGCAACACACTTAAGAGTCTTTCTGGCTATGGCGCAAGAATTGTTCGTCTCGATGCTTTTGCCTATGCGCCCAAGGAGCCGGGCAAGAAGAACTTCCTCAATGAACCCGATACCTGGGATGTTCTTGAAAAGGTCAAAAAGCTTGCTGATGAGTTTGGAGTATCGCTTCTTCCTGAGATCCATGCAAGCTACAGCGAGAAGATCTATGAAACTGTGGCAGGTAAAGGCTACATGACCTATGACTTCTTCCTTCCGGGACTTCTTATCTACGCAATTGAGAATAAATCCGGCGAAGTTCTTGCAAAATGGGCAAATGAGATTCAGGAAAAGAAAATTCGTGTGGTCAACATGCTTGGATGCCACGACGGAATCCCGCTTCTGGACCTTAAAGGAATCCTTCCCGAGGAAGATATCCAGAAAATGATCGACACTATAGTGGGCCGCGGCGGATATGTAAAGGACCTTCACGGTGCCAAGAATATGTACTATCAGGTAAATGCTACCTATTACAGTGCTCTGGGGGATGACGACAAGAAGATGCTCTTTGCAAGAGCAATACAGATGTTCATGCCCGGTAAGCCACAGGTATGGTACCTTGATCTCTTTGCAGGAAAGAACGACCATGAGGCTGTAAAGCGTGCCGGAGCAGGCGGACATAAGGAGATCAACAGAACAAACCTTACCATGGATCAGATTGCCGAAGCTATGAACAAGGATGTTGTAAAAGAGCAGCTTAAGCTCCTTAGGATGCGTAACACAAATCCTGCCTTCGGATTTGATGCACAGCTCGATATAAAGACAGAGGGAAGCAAGATGACCTTCACCTGGACTAACGGTGAGCACAAGATCTCACTGAAGGCTGATTTTGCAGACTACAGCTATATAATAGAGTAAAGAAAACCCCAAGCTCAGGAATTTTGAGCTTGGGGAAATTTTTTGTAAATATAAATTAGCCCTTGAGATATATCAGATAGTACATGGCGCCTACACACAAACTTCCACCGATTATATTCCCCAATGTTACCGGAATAAGGTTTGTTACAAAGTATCCCAAAAGCGAAAGGGAGGGAGCGGAGATTCCATATACGGAAGTTGCTATCATGCCTGCGGGAATGAAGTACATGTTGGCTACGCAGTGCTCAAAACCGCCGATGATAAACAGCATGACAGGGAACCACAAGGCCAGCACTTTTCCTGCCAGTTCGTCTGCACCAAAGGAACACCATACAGCCATGCACACCAGTATGTTACAAAGAATTCCCTTAAGAAGTCCGTCCGAGAAGGTAATGCTGCTCTTGGCAACGGCGGTGTTTACAACAGATTGCGCCAAAGCGCCGTCTGCAAAGGCGTAGGTGTGAGAGAAATTGGCTAAAAGAGCTATAGCAAGTCCGCCAACCATGTTACCAAGATAAACTATGACCCAGTTTCTTAGCATTCCGCCCCAAGTTGCCTTTTTAGACATCACCGGGATAAGAATGAGGCAGTTGCCGGTAAAGAGCTCTGCGCCTCCCACCAGGACCATGAAAAGACCTATTGGGAAAACAACTGAACTTACAAGTCGAGCGGTGGATGGATCTGGGGCACATACGGAAGCTATCTGGCTTCCAAGGCCGCCCAGGGCGATAAATGCGCCGGCCATGATACCAAGCAAAAAGGTTTTTCTGAAAGAAAGCTTTGTTTTGGCGACTCCGGCGGATTCATAGGTACTGGCAATGGCTGCGGGTGACTTCATGACAGACTCCTTTCAAGAAACAATGATCTAACTTTATACATCATATGGTATAATAAAAATAATCGAAATACAATATATAGAAAAAATATAAATGATTGCAAACTGACATTATATACAATTAAAATATTAATATACAGTTTTTATGGGAGGTTTGCCCAATTGGCTAAAACGTTAACTAAAGGAGTTGCAAAAGTTCCGGTGGTCATGCAGATGGAGGC
>DFGW01000137.1 GCA_002372465.1 Butyrivibrio sp. UBA3740 | reverse complement strand
GGCTGTCGGTGTTATCATTGGTGGCGCATTCCAGAAGATAATCTCATCACTTGTGGATGACATTATCATGCCACTGATAAGCCTTCTTACCGGTGGAATCGACTTCAACAACAAGTTCGTTGTTCTTGATGGCGGTTCCTACGCATCTCTGGAAGCAGCCAAGGAAGCCGGAGCAGCAACACTCAACTATGGAACCTTCATCACAGTGGTTATCAACTTCATTCTGATGGCCCTTGTTATTTTCTTCCTGGTTAAGACCATGAACAATATCAGCAATAAGTTCGCTAAGGAAGAAGCAGAAGCACCTGCAACAACAAAGATCTGTCCTCGCTGTAAGAGTGAGATCAATATTGAGGCAACAAGATGTCCTCACTGTACTTCAGAACTGTAATGATTTAATTTAAATTCATATGTCAATTGTAAGCGGTGTTCATAGGTTTTTGTGAGCACCGTTTTTTGTTCTTTCTAATCTTACTGAATATGAAATAAAAATTATATGAAGTATGCGTGAAAATGTAATTAAATTACTGTTTGGGCGGCATTTTTAAGGCTCCTTCATGGTAAAATTATGGTACCAAGTTAGTGCTTTTTGTGAGTAAGGAGAACGCCTATGAGGAGTAAAAGAATCTTTGACAAAATCGCAGCTATTGGTCTGGTGGCGGCAATTATTTCTACATCCGTCCCGTTGAATGTTTATGCCCAAGAGGTCGGTGATGTAAACTCCCTTGAGAAAATTGGGGTGGTGGAAGATGTCACTGAGTACACATTGGGAAGTGGATTAGAGGATGAAAAGAACTCAGAATCCACTTTTGAAGATGAGATCATAAATCCGATGACAGTTGATGACCTTGAAGACTCTGACGAACCGGTTGATAAAGAGGCTATCAATATTGATGAGGATATTGATTCTGAGAATGAAGGCGATGACAAGGAAATGTCTGATGCCGAAATTGAAGAAGTTTCTGGCGAGAAGGAAGATGAGGTTAGTCTTGAAGATGAGGAACTCATTCCCGGCACGAAACTTAAGAACTTAACGCCCCTTAAGAATAGTTCTGCGCCTGTGCTTACAGGACAAAGTGTATGGAGGACAAGTGCAACAACTGCAACTGTTAAGTTCCACACTGATACTGCAGGAACCTACTATTATGTTGTTTCAGACAGTGAAACTGCGGATGCTGATGATATCATAAGTGGTACCGGTACGGAAGTGTCTGCCGGAATGGTGAAAATCGAAAATGTAGCTGGATTATCCAGCGGTGCAAAGTATGTACATGTTGTTCTTGTTGATGGAGAATCAAATACGAGCAATGTACATACTATTTTTATGCCCTATGATGTATATTATTTCGATGATTTTGAGAGTTATGATGTAAACACATACATCGCTCAGAGCGGATCCCCTCTGGCTCCAATCCAAACGAGTGCTAATGGTAATGGGGATTCAGATCAGATAATAGTTAATCGTGCTGATGAAAATGGCAAGGCTTTGCAATTGCTTGGCAAATCAGGATGGGCTTCGGATCAGAGGGTAGCGCTTCCATCAAACATACCACAAGATTCACTTTATGTATTTGAAGGAAAATTCAACATTGACGAAGCGGGAAGTAGTGATGGTATAAGATTTGCCTTTATGAAAGAAGGTGGTTCCGGTGCTAGTGCAGAAGCGGGATTGATGGTGCGAAATAATAATATTATTAAGCACTTTAATGACACGTCATACAATTTTGGCACTACTGAAAATGATGTTTGGTATACGGTAAAGATAGTGGCCTCACCAAGCAGTGGTACCTATGATTTATTCCTTAATGGCCAGCGCTTTGTGAATATTCCTGCGCCATCGAAACTTGACTATTTATGGTTCAGTGCGGTGTGGGTTTCAAGAGCATACTATGATGATCTTAAATTTTATACTATCTCGCCCGTCACCGTAACTTTTGATTCCAACGGTGGCTCTGATGTTGGTACTCAATATATTATCCCAGGAGAAACGTCGGCATTGCCTGATCCGGATCCTACAAAGGATGATGCTACCTTTGTTAAGTGGCTGCTTGGTGCAGAAGAGTTTGATTTTGATACTCCAATCACTGAAGATATCACTCTGGTTGCAGAGTGGGAAGATTCTTTTTTAAGAATCACAGGTAAAAGCGCATTAAGAACAAATGCCACCACGGCATCTGTAAAGTTTCTTTGCAACAAAGTAGGAACCTACTATTATCAGGTGACAGACAGTGCGACAGCACCTTCTGCATCGGATATCAAGGATGCTGCTCTGGCATATGCAACAGGCACAGGAAAAGGATCAACTGTAAAGGGCACTGTTAAGATAGGAAGCGTTGAAGGGCTTTCTTCCGGTGCGAAATATGTGCATATTGTGGTTTATTGTGATGATCTTGTAAGTAATGTACACACAATTGAACTTCCATATGAAGCATATTATTTTGATGATTTTGAGAGTTATCCGGAAGATACATATATTGCTCAGAGCGGTACGCCTATGTCACCGCTGACTCAGCGAAATAACGGATCCAGTGACATTAACCAAAAAGTGACTTCTAAAGGTAACGATGGGAAGATGCTTCAGATTGAGGCGGTTAGCTCAGAGCAATCTAATAGATGTGACCATTATGTAGGATTATCTTCAGATATGCGTAATGTTAACCGTGACTGGGTTTTTGAAGGAGATATTTGCCTCCCTGATGACGGTACCGGAAGGCAACTTCTTTTGGTGCTTGGAAGATGGGATTATATCAGAAACGGTATCTTTATTCAGGGGAATAAGGTATATGACGGAACTGGCAGTGAAGAACTGGGGGATTTCACCGCGGGTTCATGGCATCATGTAATGATAAAGTTATATCCTGCATCCAAGACTTATGATGTGGTGATTGATGGAACAACAATCTGGCAGGGGGTAGCAAATAATAATGTAAAAGATATTGATCAGGTTTGGTTATCGACCGGAGAGAGGGATGGTAGTGAAGATGGCCTTACTGCTCAATTTGATAATCTGAAGTTTTATACTGTACAAAACGAAGATGGATGGGTAACAAATTATGCTGAACTGCAGGAAGCATTGGCTGATGAAGATGTTACTGAAGTTGTCGTGGCCAATTCAATATCGCTACCTAATGGAGCGGTTGTTGACGGACATGGTAAGACTGTTCGTGTTCCTGAAGTTTATTCTAATGAAGATGGGACAATCAACGACAAGGCAAGCGATTTCACTATGCTAAAAGCGTACGAAACATCAGCGGTCATTAAGAACATGACGGTTATGGGGGGAAATGGAAGCGCTATATATGTTGGCAAGAATGGAAATACATTAAGAGTTAGTAACGTAACTGCTACTAGATCGAATTATGGTTTCGAAAATTACTATGATTCGTACCTTGTTCTTGATAACTGCATTGCACATCATAATGCTGTTGGTGTCAGGACTGAAGGCAGCACTGCCACTATTATGAACAATTGCAGTGTTACAAATAACCGCGATTGCGGAATTTTAGTAAAACAGATTGATTACACCAGAGCTGGATACCTTTATGCCAATAACTGTGTTATAGCCAATAATGGCGGCTATGAAAATGAAGCTTATGGCGCAGGAATATCTGCAACTGCCACAGGCGGAAACGACAAGCGCCCCGCGAGAGTTTATCTTACCAATTGCACAATAACAGGAAATGCCCTAAGGACCAATGAAACTTCTGCTTTGAGGGCGGGTGGAATTGGATTCAATAATTCAAAACTTTATGCTGTTAATTGCGTGATTGTTGACAATGTATGCGTCAATGATGAAGGCGTCGTGACCAAATCTGATATTTGCATGGGGTGGTATAACACGCTTCCTGAGCTTCATCTCAAATCCAGTGTTTATGGATATATTAAGAAAATAGATGAAGATAATGGCTACGCTGTTGACATTTCAAGTGATTGCGTTCCTGATACTTCATACAGAACCGCTTCTGCATATGTTAGAGAAGGAGTAATGACCCGAGATGGTTTAACGACACCATTTAAACACCCGGTTATAGTAGAGAAAACCGGTTCTGATGGAGCTTATTACGTACCAATCAGTGGAAGTGGCCCCGCAGCAAGTGGTGGTGTGAAAACGTACTTTAATAATTCTTATGTAAATGATATAAGAATGGGTTACAGTGATGATGGTAATACCATTACTGCAATGGGAACACTTACTTCACCAAATTCATCTGATGTAGTTACGAAATATTATGGAGGAGAGGACCGTGCCGATGGCGTAATCGGAGCCTCTGCTTCAGATGGCATTTCATTGAAGCCTGCTCTTACGGGAAAAAGCGTATGGCGTACAGATGCCACTACAGCAACAATCAAGTTTCACTCTGACAGTGCAGGTACGTACTATTACAAAATTTCCGACAGCTCTGAAAAGCCGACTTCTGAGGAAGTAAAGAATGGTTATGATGGTCATGATGAAGCCATAGAAGGTGTAAATTCAATTTCATTGCCTTCTTCAAAGCTTGGCAGTGGAGCGAAGTATGTCCATATTGTTGTAGACAATTCTCTGCTTAGCGATGTTCATACCATAGATATGCCATATGACTCATATTATTTCGAAGACTTTGAAAGCTATGAGCCTGGAATGTACATTAATCAGGATGGAGAGACATTTGCCCCTCTGACTCAGATTAGTGAGGGAAGTGGTGATGAATACCAGAAGGTGGCATACATAAGCGGAGTTGGAAATCTGCTTCAGTTGGAGTCTTCAAAGGAAAATCCTTCTGTGATAAGTGAGCAGAAGATTGATCTTCCGGAACAAATGCGAAGTACTGATAGTATGTGGGTACTTGAAAGTGACTATTGCGTCGTAAGTGATCGCGGTGGTGATCAGCTCATATTATCTTTTATAGATGATGATGCGGAAGTATGTGACGGGATTTGGATTAGCGGAGGGTATATATACTCAGGGAAAAAAGCAACCCGTCTTGCAAATAATTCTGTGGGTTCAAGGCGCCATGTGGTTATAAAGGTTTATCCATGGAAGAATGCCTATGACATTATTGTTAATGATACTGTCATAGGGCAGGAAATGGCAGGTAGTCCAACACAGATTAATGCTATTAGACTTTCACCGGGAAATGAAGGTAATAATTACAATCTTTATAAGGCTCAATTTGATAATCTTGCATATTATACAATTCCGACCTCTAAGGTAACATTTGATTCCGGTGATGGCAGCGCAGTTGATGCTCAGTATGTTATAAAGGGAGAAACAGCGACATTGCCAGATCCTGCTCCTACAAAGACAGACTACACCTTTGTTGAGTGGCAGCATGGTGGAGAAGAGTTCGATTTCGATACACCAATCACCGAGGATATCACTCTTACTGCAGTTTGGGAGCACGTTAAGGTAGACATTAATCCTGTTGTGGAGATTGAAGGCTGGACCTATGGTGGGACAGCAAATGCTCCGATTGTGACAGCAGCAAGCAACCCCGGAAGCGGAGCAGTAACGTATGCCTACAAATTAAAGACTGCTGAAGAATCTGCATACTCTTCAGAGGTTCCTACATCAGCAGGAACATACACTGTCAGAGCGACGGTTGCTGCCAGTGGGTACTATAATGCAGGTGTAGGCACCAAAGACTTTGTCATTGCAAAAGCGGTTCGTGAGGACATTGCTGTAATCGACTACGTTGAAAGTGGTGCTGAAACTTTAGGTAAGAAAATAAAACTTCCTGAAATAAAAGAAGAAGGAGCCTCCTATTCAACTACGGTATACATAGGCGGAAATGTTCCTTGGCTTATCGTAGATGGAAGCGCTGGAATTGATGGACAATACCTGACCTACAGCACAACATCAATGGATACCGGGGTTTCTGCAACTATCACAATCCCTGTGACAGGAGCCCTGAACTATCATAATTACGATGTTATAGTTACTGTAACAACCAAGATTCTCAGTGATTCCATTTGGATTGAAGAGATTCCTGATCAGTATTTTACAGGTGCAGCTATAAAGCCTGTACCCGTGGTACATTTCAGGGATAAGATCCTTACTTCTGCTGATTACACCGTAACTTATAAGAATAACACTAACGCAGCAGAAAAAGATGCTGTTAATTCCAAGGGGGCAAGCATAGCGCCTACCATAACTGTCAAGGGTAAGGGGAATTATGCGGGAACAGCGACAGCTCTTTTCGCCATAAAACCTCTTAACATTGCGGAAGCTGATGCACCTGATCTATCATTTGCATTCAACAAGAGCAAGGCTCAGTTTGGTAAGACAAAGGTTACTTATCTGCTTGGAAGTAAGACTGTAACCCTGAAAGAGGGGAAGGATTACTCTATCGTATGGGATAAGGACGGGCAGGGAAATCAGAAAGATTACAAGACGCCCGGAGTTTATACTACAACAATTATAGGTACCGGTAATTACTATGGAGCAAGAACTTATAGAGAATTCATTGCCGATTCCGAGCAGGTTCCTGTAAGCAAGCTCAGTATCGCTGCAATCCCTGATCAGACCTACTCAGGAAAAGATATTATCTTTGCGGTGATGAAAGACTATCCTGAAGATGGCGAGATATTTGCAAAGAAAAAGAACAGTGACGAAGCCTTTTTATTTACAGTCAAGGATGGGAAAACCCAGTTAAACTATGGATATTATTGGGATTATACTATCACTGTTGCAAATAATAAAGAGATAGGTACAGCGACAGTAACAGTAACCGGAACCGGATACAAATATGTTGGCAGCAAAACTGTAACCTTTAAGATTAAGGGAACAGCTCTTTCGGCAGTTAAGTGCGATAAGCCTGTGAACTTCACCTATGACGGAGATTTTCATGAGCAGGCGCCACTTCTTTATAAAATGGTTGGAACGGAAAAGAAATATCTCACACTTGGTACAGACTACATCACTGATTATAAAGATGCCAAAGGAAACTTGGTTGATCCCAGAAAAGCGGGAACTTATACGGTGATTTACACCGGTATTGGCGCTTACTCTGGAACAATCAAGAAGACATTTAAGATAGCTCCTTATACCGGGACAGCTATTTCTGTTACGGTTAACCCCGGTACGTATGCTTACACCAAAGGTGGAGCAAAACCAGGAGGTGTAGATGCTAACGAGGTTATCGTAAAGTTTAAGAATCAGATTCTGGAAAAAGATACAGACTATACCCTTAAGTGGAGTAACAATAATGCTGTTACGACAGCTAAGACCAAGAAGAAACCTACAGTTACAGCTGTTATGAAGGGTGATTTCAAGGGAAGTAAGTCTGCGGAATTTACCATCACAGGAAGTACACTCAGCGACGAAACGGTGAATGTAGTTACAACGGATGTTATCTATGCTAACAAGGCGGGTATATGCAAGACAACACCTACTATCACTGACAAGGCGACCGGAGCTAAACTTGCTGCCGGTACGGACTACGAAAAGACCTTCCAATACACTTACGCAGAGGATACTTGGGTTCAAGTAAAGAAAACTGTTAATAAGAAGACTGTCTATGAAGATGAAGAACGATTGGCAGGAACTGAGGTGAATCCGAAGGTAGACATAATCCCTGTCAAACCTGGAGGAACCAAGATCAATGTAACCATAAAGGGCAGGGGTAATTATTTCGGATCAGGAAGCGAGGCTGCAACCATAACAGAATGCTTCTATTTCGTGGAAAAGAGCCTTGCAAAAGCAACTGTTAAGATCGCCAACAAGCAGTACGCCGGTGAACCAATCGAGCTTGAAGAAGAGGATATTACGGTTCAGTTCGGCAAGGAAGCTCCTTTGAAAATGGGAACAGATTATAGGATTGTTCCGGGAAGCTATGTGAAGAATACCAATAAAGGAACTGCGAAAGTTACTATTGAGGCTGTTCCCGGTAGCAATTACGGAAACAGGAAGACGGCAAGCTTCAAGATAGTTGCCAAGACCATGGATTACTCAATCCATTATGACAATAACAAAGCAGTGCTTGCACAGAAACTTTACAATGCCAAGGACGGAACAGGAGATGTAGAAGAATGGTTTAATGCCAACTACCGTATAAACGGAACCATGAAAGATTCCACAACTGCTAAAGGCGCTAAGATTACTAAGAACGCCTTCGTGCTCCAGAAGAAAGCTGCAAACGGTAAGTGGGATAATTCAACGGATGCGTCATTTAACGGATGGAACACCAAGTCAGACGGAAGCGGCCATGCAATAGCAAATCAGTCAGCTTTCTCGCCTTCCTGGCTTGACAACATTATCTACGGAGAAAAGTACGACCTGTTTGTACAGTGGAAACTACAGTAACAATTAGAAAAGAGAGACTGGAACAAATCCAGTCTCTCTTTTAGCATGCGCTTGGCGCTTATATTTGTGGATACATAGCTTTTAGAATGATGTTGAACCTCTCTTAACCAGTTCTCCGGAAAAGATTGTCTTTTGAGGCATCTCGTTCTGGGAAAGGGTACCAATCAGGGTCTTAACCAGCTGGATACACATATCCTCAAGTCTGTTGTCGATAGATGAAAGCTCAGGCTCACTGCAGTGGGAGAGGATTGAATTGTTGTATCCTATTATCTGGAGCTCTGAAGGAACCTTAATGTGGTGGGACCTTGCGAAGTTCATGGCTCCAACTGCCAAAAAGTCGTCGCTGGTGACGATTCCGCTGAACTTGATTCCTTTGTTGTAGATTGCCTCTACGAAATTCTTAACTCCGTCTATATCCTCGTGGCTTCCCTTGAAGCACTGCTGAAGCTGCTTTTTAAGTGAGATATCATTTGTTAAAAGAGCATTCTGATATCCTGCCAGCTTCTTTAAACCTGAATAAGAATTGCTGTTGTAGAGATAGAGGATATCCTTTATTCCGCTCTTTATCATCTGTTCTGTAGCATCCTGGGTGGCCTTGTAGTCATCACAGAGAGTGCAGTATACATTGGAACAGTCGAAGTCGGCGTTGAGAAGCATGATGGGAACAGTAGCTGCACCATCCCTTACGTACTGGTTGTCTTCAGGGTTATTCATGATGAAGTTTGAACCTATCATTACCACTGCGTCAACGTGCTGGGATAGCAGGAGATTAAGTGACTTCTGTTTGGAAGGAATCTCATATCCGGTACAGCAAAGGACTGAGTTATAACCGTTCTCTCGAAGGTTCTGCTCAATATAATAGATGGCTTTGGCAAGATAAAGGTCAGATGCATCTGCACAAAGAATACCAATGGTCTTCATGGAATTAAGACCCAGGCCCCTTGCGAAAGCATTTGGCTTATATCCATATTGTTCAATTATGTCCATGACCTTCTTACGGGTACGGGGCTTAACATTGCTGCTTCCGTTCAATACGCGGGAGACAGTAGCAATGGATACACCGGCCTTTTTTGAGATGTCATAGATAGTCATCTGATTACTCATGCTTTTATCTCTCTTCTAAAGGGAAATTGAAAAATCTTACAGCGTTGTTGTAGGAGATATCAGAAACAATCTGACCGAGTACGTCAAGTCCCTCCTCAGGATATTCACCGTTTTCAACAAGTGTTCCAAGGTAATTGCAAAGAATCCTTCTGAAATACTCGTGTCTTGTGTAGGAAGTAAAGCTTCTTGAATCAGTGAGCATTCCTACAAAGCCTGACAGATTACTTGACTCAGCTACGCAGCGAAGCTGTTCTTCCATACCAAACTTGCTGTCATTAAACCACCAGGCTGAGCCCTGCTGAACCTTTGCAACAAAGGGAGCTTCGCAAAAGCAACCAAGAGTTGTGTTGATGATCTTGTTATCATTAGGGTTCAGGCTGTAAAGAATGGTCTTGGGAAGTGCATTCTTTGAATGAAGAGCATTAAGGAAATCTGCCAGCTCACCCATTGGATAGTATGCATCTATAGTATCATATCCTGTGTCAGGACCAAGCTTTTCATATTGTGGTGTGTTGTTATCACGCTTGCATCCGAAATGAAGCTGTAATACCCAGCCCCTCTTTGCAATTTCTTCGCCCTCGAAGAGCATGAAGGCAGTCTGGAATTTAAGGTCTTCCTCTTTAGACAGCTCTTTTCCTGCAAGGCGCTTAGCAAAAATAGCTTCAACTTCCTCGCCTGTGGCAGGGCGGTACATTACATATTCAAGAGCATGGTCTGTTACGGTGCAGCCCTTTGAACCGAAGAAATCAAGTCTTACCTTAAGAGCTTCCTTAAGAGAAGCAAAGGAATCGATCTTAATTCCGCTGACTTCTGAAAGTGTTGAAATATATGATGTAAACTCAGGCTTTGAAATGTTCTTGGCCTTGTCAGGTCTCCATGCAGGAAGTACCTTAACATCAAAAGTTGAATCCTCTTTGATCTTGTCGTGCCACTCAAGGCTGTCCACAGGATCATCTGTAGTGCAGATCAAAGTTACATTAGACATCTTGATGAGCTTACGAACGCTCATGTCAGGAG
Organism: Butyrivibrio sp. UBA3740; assembly: GCA_002372465.1. Lineage (GTDB taxonomy): Bacteria > Bacillota > Clostridia > Lachnospirales > Lachnospiraceae > Butyrivibrio. Next base: position 233 of record DFGW01000137.1, on the reverse strand, counting down.
ACTGAAGTACCTTGTTGCAATGCTCATATACCTCTTTGGCATTGGAAGCTGTAAGAGGCTTGTGATAATCAAAGTACTTTTTGAGCTCAAGATGTGCCCAGTGATAGAGCGGGTGTCCTACAGCCTTCTCAAGACACTTTGCAAATGTAACAAACTTCTCTTCATCAGAAGCATCCCCTGTAATATACTTCTCATCAATACCAAATGAACGCATCAGGCGCCATTTATAATGA
>DFGW01000166.1 GCA_002372465.1 Butyrivibrio sp. UBA3740 | reverse complement strand
TGGATGCGGTGCTACAACAGTAGACGAGAACCGCTGTATCGGATGCGGACTTTGCACAACCAAGTGTGAATTCGATGCGATCCATCTTACAAGAGATATGCCTGCTGCAAGCACAATGTACAGATCAGAGGATAAGCTTAAGGCTGTAGGCCCTTACGCAGCAAAGAGAGCAGGAAAGATCCTGATCAACAAGATAACAGGCGGCAAGTAAAATAGTTATTTCTAAGGAGAGCTGAATTTTATTCAGCTCTCTTTTTTGTGTTATCTATCGTATAATAATATATGAAATGCAAAATACGTACGGAGGTCTTTTGAATGATAAAAAAGTTCATTATTGGTAACCCTATAGAAACTGATTCTGTGGTAAAAGAAATAACAGCAACACCCGGGAATATCCCGTATTTTGTTTCCAATGCGGGTGAGAAGTCGCTAAGGCTTTCCATGACCCCAAAGGACAAGGTTTATGGCCTTGGTGAGACAGTCCGTGGTATCAATAAAAGGGGCTTTAAGTACACCAGCAATTGTACCGATGACCATGTTCACTCCGAGGATAAGAGTTCCTTGTATGGCGCCCAGAACTTTTTTGTCTATTGGGGCAGTGATAAAAAATTTGGAATGTACGTTGATACTCCCGGGAAAGTTTCTTTTGACATAGGGGATAAGGAGATTAATACCTTCGAGATCGACTTTGAGGATTTTGATGCAAATATATATGTGATAGAAGGAGATTCTGTCTTAGATATTGTTAGACAGTTTCGAGGCATAATCGGGAAAAGCTATATTCCACCCAAGTGGGCCTTTGGCTTTGGTCAGAGCAGATGGGGCTATATGAACGAGCAGGATGTCAGAGACGTGGTAGATAACTACGATGAGCTGGACATGCCCCTGGAAGCCGTATACCTTGACATTGACTACATGGAAAGCTATAAGGACTTCACTGTAAATAAAGAGAGATTCCCTGATTTTGAGGGATTTGTAAATGAGATGAAGGGGCGTGGAATTCACCTTGTTCCCATCATAGATGCCGGAGTTAAGATTGAAGAGGGCTATGATGTCTATGAAGAGGGCGTTAAGGAAGGGTATTTTGTCAAGAAAGAAAGCGGAGATAATCTCGTTGCTGCCGTATGGCCCGGAAGGGTGCATTTCCCTGATTTCCTGAATGAAAAGGCCAGGAACTGGTTTGGAAACAAGTATAAATTTCTTTTGGACCAGGGAATTGACGGCTTTTGGAATGATATGAATGAGCCTGCTATTTTCTACACCGAGGATCACCTGAAAGAGGTGTTTGAGAAAATAAAGGACTTTGAAGGCCAGAATCTGGATGTGCTCTCATTCTTTGAATTTCAGGGGCTGGTGGCAGGTCTTTCCAATAATGAAGATGACTATAAGCGCTTTTATCACGAATATAAGGGGCAGAAGGTACGTCATGACAAGGTTCACAATATCTACGGCTACAACATGACAAGAGCCGCAGGTGAGGCTTTTGAGAGGCTTTGTCCCGATAAAAAGATCCTGATGTTTTCCAGGGCATCCTATATCGGTATGCACAGATACGGTGGAGTTTGGACCGGAGACAATCAGACCTGGTGGAGTCACCTTCTTATGAATATACAGCAGATGCCTGGCCTTAATATGTGCGGCTTTTTGTACTGCGGGGCTGATACAGGGGGATTCTGGGGAGATACCACAGAGGACCTCTTAATGAGATGGACTCAGTTTTCTATCTTTACACCGCTATTCAGGAACCATTCTCTCAAGGATACAAGAAATCAGGAGTATTACAGATTTACCAATAAACAGGACTTCAGGAATATGCTTCGTCTTCGCTATGCCCTGATCCCGTATCTCTATGATCAGTTTATAAAGGCGGCAGAAAGTGATGATATGCTGTTTAAACCTCTGTGCTTTGAATATCCTGAGGATGAGATGGCCTATGAGGTGGAAGACCAGCTTTTTGTAGGCGACAGCATAATGGTGGCTCCGGTATATAAGCAGAATGCAACGGGAAGATATGTATACCTGCCACAGGATATGAAATTGGTGAGGTTTAGAAGCGATACAGACTATGACGAGGAAGTGCTTGAAAAGGGCAATCATTACGTAAAGGCTAAGCTCAATGAAGTTCTGGTATTTGTCAGAGAAGGGAAAAAGCTTCCACTGGCAGAGCCTGCGAACAGGACAGGCGATATAAACGAAAATTCTATTAAGTATATTACAGGACCTCATTGTAACTGATTATTTGAATGGCAGGAGTGGTTTTTATGGAATATGTTTGGATTGACGAAGAAAATATCGAAAGCTTCACCAGTGTACTTCCAAAAGAGCTTACCTATGCACAAAATCACATTTGTGTCGGAATAGTTGACGAGGAAGATTATGTATGCGGAGCAATCTGCTACAGATACACCCTGTACCAGTATGATGTGTTGTGGCTGTATGTGGCAAAAGACAGACGCAGACAGGGCTATGGAAGCAAGCTTATGGACATCATATTCAGGGTGGTTGGAAGATCCGGGGATATATATCCTATATCCGCCAGATTTGAAGCCGGTGATGATGATCTTTTGTATTCATTTTTTATAGGCTATGGGAAGATGGATGTTTATTACTCCCATGACAGGTATATATTAAGCCCCAAGGATGTATATCAGGCACTGTTTCCCAATGAGGCTGCCAATCAGACCATGGAACAGAAACAGTTCTTTTCCCTGCCTGTTGGTATACAGAAAAACATATTGCAGCGCTTACGAGATCAGGAGTGCTTTGCTGCTGATGGCTATGAGGACTGGAAGGAAGAGGCTGTCCCTGAGCTATGCAGATGCATTATAAGTAACGAGGATCTCAAGGACCTTGTTTTTGTTCACAGCAGGGCAAACGGAGATCTGGAGCTTTCATACATCTACAGCAAGAATCCAAGGGGACTTGCAGAAATCCTTTTTTCCATTGCCGGAGATATTGAGGAGAAGTTCCCTAAGGCTCAGGTATACTTTGATGCTGTGACTGAAGAAGCGCAGATGCTGGCCCGGAATGTTTTTCCGAAATTAAATGTTGTCCCTGTATATGAAGCAGAATGGTAAGGAGAAAAGATTATGTCAAAATTCTCAGAATACATCAATAAACCAAAAGAGGAGTTTTTTCAGCAGGAGAGTACAACTCAGCTTGAAAAAGAGAAGGAGATCGGGGGAGATTTTGACTATTCCGGGGAAGAGCTTAAAGAGCGCTTTTTGCAGCGCCAGAATGAAGGGAATATCAAGGATAGGGCCAGATATTACTTTGAAGAAGAGGGCATGATGCATGCCAAGGCCACACGTTACCGCTCAATAGCAGACCATGGAGATACACTGAGGCAGTATTCCAGGAAGTATTCAAATCACTCAGCTTCCAAGAGGAGAAAGAGTGCAAGAAAGGCTGCGGATTCATTTGACGCAGTGGCAGAGCTTGAGAAAAAGTACTCAGGTGAAAAAACAGATTCTGTCACCAGTCTTAAGCATAAGGAGGAGATAATAAGAGCCCGACTTAAAGCTATGAAAAAGGCTGCTGAGGTCAAGAGCAGGAGCAAGAAAAATGAGGCCTACAGAAAGCTGAAGGCTGAGGTTTCCTGCCTGACCATATTGAAGGAACAGGCTGACGACCTCTTTGAAAAAGAGAAAAAGCAGGACTTAAAGAAAAAGCTTGGAGTGGAAGTAACAAGGATCACAGGAGAGCTTACCAGGGCGCAGGATGAAATTGTCAAGATGGCGCCCAGTCCTGTCATGCTGTGGGAGAAGGAGATGGGAATCCCGGATGAAATTCCCGCCCTTACCAAAAAGTACAAATTGATCAATAAGGATGTTGATAATGACAGCGCAGAATTTATAAAGAAAATGAAGACTTTTTCTTTAGAGATGACACGTCCTGAAAATATGGAAACCTTAAGAGCTATTCAGGAAAATGGTATTTATCCCGGATACAAAGCAAATAAGGGTGATGTTGGTCGATTTTTGTCGTTTTCCTTCAGGGCAGTACTAAGGGATAAAAAAGGTATGCCCATTAATGCTACCGAGCTAAAGAAGGCTGAACATAATAAAAAGTGGCTAAACAGTCTTGCAACGAATAATGTTGAGGCGAAGAATGAGGTTTTACTGGAATCCATTAAACATTATATGAGCCTGAAAATTCCCAGCCCCAAAGAGTTTAAAGAAAGGGGAATGCTTTACTATTTGCGGAAGAATCCTGCAGAGTTTCAGGAACTAGAGCAAATGACAATTTCTTTGACTAATATTACCAATATAGATCCTTTTATGAAGGACTATTATGAAAATAATGCGGAGTTTGCTGCAAAAGCCAAGGTCGCATCTTCGTTTACAATGCTCACATCTTTTATCTGGAAGTATAAGTACCTCTTTGATCAGATGTCCCATGAAGGGGAGCCGGGGGACAAGAGTATTGTGGGCGTGTCACGTAAATCCAAAAAAGAACTGAAGGATGCGAACTACGAAGATATTTTAGAAACATATTTTCAAAGATTTGAAACGACATACAATGAAGTCTACTCCAAAGGTCCTGTCAGGGGCGAGATCCTTGAGAAGATGAATGACAGGCAAAAGGATGCCATTACAACATTCATGACTAAGTTTACAGACTCTGAGGGTAAGCCCAAGTATCTGGACAATTATGACAAGGAGATGAGCAGCAAGCTATATGCTTACGCTGATACCAAGCTGGGTAAAGAGCTCCTTGACAAAGAAAAACCTGAAGATATGGTCACCCTTACCGGTCAGGCCTATGATAAGGCCATCGGGAAAGCTCCTCTTTCTTTGTCAGAAAAACAAAAAAGAGCAGAGGCCACTGTGGAAAAGAAAAGTTTGCAGTCAGATATGAGGGAAAATCTTAATGAATTCCTTGTTGAGAGGACAAACAATATTTCAAAGGGTCTGGAAACTGATTTTTATTCTTATCTGACAAGGAAGGACAAATACGAAAGGAATCCGGACCAGAAAGTTGAAGCAGAGGGTATGGACACCAGATATCTTCAGTTTGCATATGACTGGAGCAATTACAGTACCAAATCAACGCTTGGTATTAGCCAGAAAATTAAGAAGAGTGTGTCAGAGGGCACAATCCCTGCAGAGATAAAAAGGTGTGGCAATACGCTTATTGGACTGGACCTTTCCATGTTTGATTATAAAAGCGACGAGGAGTTTGTAAGTAAGCTAAAGAGTAATTATATGTGGCTGCAAAGAGCAGAGTCTTTGGAAAAGGCCTATGAGACTGCTTTACAAGACCGTTGTTTGAAAATGAGCAGTGATTTTTCGAAGACTTCAATGGAAACACGTTTTTTGGCCTTGAAGGAAATCAAGGCTGATTATGATGCCAGGATCGCTATGATCAACTCTCCATACTATGCTCTTTTGGCAGAGGGGGATCTTAAGAAGCTATCTGATGAAGAACTTAGAGCAAGGCAGGAAAATGCAGATCAGGATGATCCGCAGCTTTCTGAGTTTCTTAAGAATTACAGGCTTCTTGATCAGAAAAAAACTGCTTTTAAGAAAGGCGAAAAGGCTAAAGACAGGGAGAAGGCTCTTTCCGAGATACCAAAGCAGACTGCAGCTAATGATATGGAGAACAGACTTGCACAGATGAGGCAGTTTGGACTTTTGCAAAGAGAAGGCGAGAGTCAGGAAGACTACGAAAAGAGAATGGTAAATGTACTTCTCCAAAATGCTCAGGAGAAGGTTCCCAAGGTTGATGGAGAATATGTCAGGAACAATATAGTAATCATGGAAACTGCCATGGGATTCCTTCTGGATGAGGATATAAGAAAATATGAAAACTGGGTTGAGGATTGCCTTGACAATGTATTTTTCCTTCTGGGAAAGGGAGCAACAAAAGATGAAATCGAAAATATAAAAAAGATGAGACAGATATCTTACGACGCCAGAAGATCTGTAGAGATCCAGTATTATATTAACAATGAACTTGGAGTGAACTGGAAGAGTGTCGAACTTGATAAACCTGAAGAAAACGAAAAGGTAAACAAGAATACTTATGACATCTTAAATAACGCATATAAGACCTTTGGTAAAGTCTGCAATAAAATCGGAGTGCCCAAAGAACAGAAATATGGCCCTGAAATCTGGTACGTAAAGACCATGGGAGAAATATCCACATTATTAGCTGATCATAACATATTCTACAACCAGAATGTTGATGAGAAGATAGAAGTGGCGAAGGACAAAGAAAAAAAGAGAGTAGAAAAAGATATTGAAGAAGGAAAGAAGATGGAGGTGACAATAGCAGGAAAGAAGTATGTCTTCCCTGAGGATATGCCCAAAATAAAGAACTTTGACGGAAAGATGGCGAACGAAGAAAGTCTCCCTCTTATCGAAGAGACTATTTCAAAGATGATGGATGTATACTACACACTTCTTGGAAATCTGAAACTGGCTGAAAAGCCTGCTAAGGGGGATACATCATTTGATTATAGCAACAAACAGCGGCAATGTACCATAAGATTAAACAAGCTTTTCACAGAACTTGAAGGAATTATTAATTCTCATTCGTAGTTTCTTCGGAGGATGTGTTTGCCTCAGCAGCATCACCACCGGAGCTTGCGCCTTCATCTGAAGCACTGGTAGTTACTTCTGCATCGGTAGTATAGGTGTCCTGGGCAGGTGCTCCGGTACCTGCTACAGAGCTGTCGTAACTCTGAACGCTTGTGACATAATAGGAGCCTGTTTCCTCATTCTTGGAAAGAGTGAGAACAAGCTTATATGTGATGGGATCAGATTCTGCGATAGCTTCTTCGTAGGTATCAACGGCGATGAGGATAAGGTCGTTGCAGGCTTTTGATACTGCTGCGTCGGCACCCTGTTCTTCGTTGATCTTCAGCAGCTCATCCTGGTTCTCGCTGTTATAGGTTACTGAAGCTTCATTGAACTTGTCTGAAGTCTCCTTGCTGGTGACGACGTCGAAAGGGAAACTGTTTTTCATGGTAACCTGAGCAGTCGCTGTGCCATCCTTATTCATGGTGACTTCAGTTACCTGATATTCCTCCATCATGTTGGCGTATTTGTTGTAGAACTCGTCAAGCTTTGCCTTGGTCTCGTCTTCAAGATCAGGATTGTTTAAGCTGGTAAGGAGCTGTTCCTCCAGGTAATCAGCATCAAAGAGTGATACAAAGTAACCGTTTGCAACTTCGCTGTCGGACCAGTTGTTGACTGTGTCTGCATCGTTAGTCCTGATGCCCTCCATAAAGCCTTCAGCAGCCTCTTTGGCAGCTGTTTTGTCACTGCTTCCGCAACCTGTTAAAAGAGATAAAGACAATATAATTGATAAGCCTAAAGTGGCGATGTTTCTTAACTTTGTCATAAGAAATTCCTGCTTTCTGAAAAATAAATGTTACATTTTTTGTAACACAAGGGATAGTATAGCATAAAAAGCCCAAATCTCCAAAGACTATCGCAATAACATAAATTTAGTGTTAGAATATTAAATATAAATCTTATGTACAGGAGGTTATAGGATGGTAGTTCTTTTTAGTGAGGGTGTTGTGAAAGAAGTTTATTCCGTTGAAGTTAAACCGATGGATGTTGGGGATGGAAAGATCATTGGCACTCAGATCAATTTCTTATTGGCCAGCGGAGATAAGATTGAATACATCTATAGCCAGAATGTGCCGATAGAAGAGTCGGGTCAGAGAGCAATTGACTTTGTAAGAAAGCTTTACAATGATGGTAAGGCAGACTTTACACATGAGCCTGTAGAACTGTTATAACAGGCCTACAATTGAATAAAAATCAAAGAAAAAGGTCCTATGCCATTTATGCATAGGACCTTTAATTCTGTATGGTTTCTTCCATTATTTTACTCCGTTCTATATTAGCGCTTGCCAAGACGACCTTCATTTTTGAGTTCAATAAGAAAATCAAAAACTACCCCCAATGGTAAACCTGTAATATGAGCAACTTTCTCCGGATCAGGATAATACTCATTTCCACATTCATGAAGAATGCAGTCCATTACTTCCATTTTTACATCGCATGCTGTTGCCATACACATTTTTCCTCCTTTCCCGAATTGTAAAAAAACTTGGTAGCAGATTTTATCTACTACCAAGTATTATATCGCATTATATATATGAAATATAAGGGTTTTGTGCGAAAATTTAGAAAAATTTAGTAATTTACCCTGATTATGACTGCATGTCTTTCAACTTATTTGCCTGCTGGAAGATGTCTCCCAGAATTGTTTTAAAGTCCTCGAATTTTTCAACTGCATCGTCAGAGGATTGGAGCCCCTGATTTGAAAGAGAGGCAACTTCTTCGCTGGTAGCTGAAAGGTTTGAGATGCTGTCATTGATCTCGGTGGTGGAAGCCGCTATTGATTTCATGCCTTCGCCGATTTCTGCAAATCGGGAGAGCATCTCTGAAACATTTGTATTGATACTGTCGAAGTTTTCGCCTACAGTTTCGATCATTTCGTTCTGTTCTGAAACAGAAGCAACTGTGTCGTCGATGCTTGCCATAGCCTTCTGTACATCCTCGGTCAGTTCATTGATGATGTTTGTGATCTCGGTTGAAGCTGTGTTGGTCTCGGCTGCCAGTTCACGTACATCATTGGCAACAACGGCGAAGCCTTTGCCTGCGTCGCCTGCTCTTGCTGCCTCAATACTTGCATTCAGAGCAAGGAGGTTAGTCTGCTTCGAAATGGACATGATGGAACCAACGATCTTCTGAACTTCTTCCACCTTGTTGATAACAGCCTGTGTGGTTTCAACGGTAATCTGGCTGGTTCTTGCAACATTCTGAGATTTATCCTTAAGGTCTTCAATGACACGGACACCTTCCTGAACGGTCTTTTGAGCATTTTCAGAGGCTTTGGTCATTTCTTTGGTGTGCCTTTCAGTGGTCTCTGTCTCTTCCTGGATCTGCTGAACTTTTTGAGCCTGATTTGTTATGGCCTGAGCAGTACTTTCCATGCTGCTTGCAATGTCCTGCATGCCGGAGTGCTGCGCGTTCATGATATCCTGAAGGTCAGTCATATCTTCCTGTGAATCATTAAACAGACTGGTAATAGTATTGGCAATTTCAGCCATAGCATTTCCTGCTTGCATTGTCCTGTCGGCACTTTCGCTGATTACGGCATTGTTTTCTGTGTTGAACATCGTCAGAAGAGTGACAGTGCAAAGACATGCTATAAATGCAAGACCAAGTGTTATAGCAGCCGGTAAAAGAGATTCATCCAAAGTGCCATTTGACATAAAAAATTTTACGCAGGTGATGATAAATGAAAGAGTGATAGCACCTATGCCATACTTACATAGTTTTACATTCAGGTAGGTTATTGAACAAATGAGTATCGGAAGACCAAAGGCGAAGTATATGAGATTGTCCTCAGCTATCAAAAGGACAAAGTAAAATATGGTTGCACCTCCCATTAAAAGGAGCGAACCTTTTTTTTCGGTTTGGAATTTAAAATTTCCGACAGCAGTCATAGCTCCGCCAAGGGCAGCAGCAATTATAATAGCTATCCGTCCTGGAGTTACACCAGTACCGAACAGCTTTATGAGGGTTAGTACCAGACCGCTTCCCAGAATTACTACACATACATAGAAACTGTTATTATTGGCTCTTTTGTATTGTTCAGCGTTCATATAGTTCTTCCTTTCACAATAAAAGAATCGATACAGAATAATTTTACCATGGCTGGCACCTGAAAACGAAAAAACGATTATTAAAAATTGATAAACAGCTAGATACTTTTATTATCTGTTCACTTATTTTTATACTTTTTTTAGAACATAAAATGTTCGGGATATAGTACAATTATTATGGTGTCTAATTTATTGACAATGCGGGTAATTCACAAACAATTCCATCAGGAAAGGGGTATTCAGATGAAGAAAATGAGCTTGCGAGCAAAGATGCTTCTTTGTATCTTACCTATTATGGCTATTGCCATGATTCTGCTGACTTATGTGGCAGCTAATCAGCTCAGGACAGAGATTGAAAGTGCCATGAGTGACACAATGAAGCAAACCGTTATCGCCAACGCCAATAAGGTCGACGGTACACTGGAAACTGTAAGAACATCCTGCGTCGACATAGCAGAGATGATTTCCACATCATACAAGTTTGTTGATATGAACAGTTATAAGGGGACTATCAACAAGATCATTTCCAATAATGAGTCTGTTCTTGGATCCGGAATCTGGTTCGAACCATATGTATTCAATAAAGATGAAATGTATATAGGACCATACTGGTATAAGGATGGAGGCCAGATTGTAGAGACTTGGGATTACAGTAATGCCGAATATGATTACTTTAACGAAGAGTATTATACAAATGCCAAAGCATTAAGCGAAGGTCAGGCTGTCATCACCAATCCATATTATGATCCTACTTCAGGAATTATAATGGCCAGCTGCTCGGCACCTATCTATGATGAAGGAACCTATATAGGTTGTGTAACAGTTGATATGCAGCTCTCAAATATGGAGGACCTGGTAAGGAATATTTCTGTAGGAAGAACAGGTTCTGCAATGCTCACGGATTCTGGTGGAACATATATTTACTGTCTTGATGAAGCCAAGGTTCAAAATGGCGTTAAGATAACAGAAGATGATAATGCATCGTTAGCAGCTATGGGACAGCAGATGCTTTCTGCTTCAACTTCAGAAGCTCAGATGGGTGCATTTAAGGAGGGTGGAAAAGACATTCTTCTTACCTATGTGACAGTTCCTGAGGTAAACTGGATTCTTGCCCTTCGTATGGATATTGCAGAATTGAATGAGCCTGTTTCTGCAGCCGCAACAAAGCTTATTATTATCTGTGTAGTTGCACTTCTTGTTGGTGCTATCATTATCTGGGCATTCGTAATGAGCATCAGCAAGAGCATCAATAACGTTAAGGCCTTCGCCGGTTCCCTTGCAAGTGGAGACTTCACAGTTGATAAAATTGTCAGCAAGAGTGAGGATGAACTTGGACAGATGTCCGCTTCCCTCAACAACATGTTTGAGAACAACCGCGATGTCATCAGTAAGATTTCCGATGGATCTGTTCAGGTTTCTGAGACATCAACAGGACTGGCATCCATGGCCAGTGAACTGTCGAATCAGTTTAACAGCATTCAGGGTAATATTTCCGGAGTTAATGATGCTATGATGTCATCCGGTGCTGCTACTGAGCAGGTTAACGCATCCGTAGAAGAGGTTAATGCATCTGTACATCAGTTGGCTGCTGAGACAGAAAAGACCAGTTCAGAAGCAGCTGATATCAAGAACAGAGCAAGAGATATTGAAAAACAGTCAAGACAGGCCTATGACAATGCCATCAGCATTGCCGAGCAGAGAGAGTCAGATCTTGTGGAAGCCAATGAGAAGGCTAAGGTTGTTGACCAAATCGGAACTCTGGCTGACACAATCGCTGAGATTGCTGATCAGATCAACCTCCTTTCACTGAATGCTTCAATTGAGGCTGCCAGAGCAGGAGATGCAGGTAAGGGCTTCGCAGTAGTTGCTTCTGAGATCAATAAGCTTGCCAGCAGCACATCTGAAGCTGTTGAACAGATCAGAGATACCATTGACGGCGTACAGGAAGCTTTCGGTACACTTTCAAATTCTTCAGGAGAACTGCTTGAGTTCATTAAAGAGACAGTTACACCTGATTATGATAACTTCGTAAATGTAGCTAAACAGTACGGCGATGATGCTGATTCCTTCGGTGGATCTTCTGAGAACATCGCTCAGATGGTTGAGAACATCAGAGCTTCCATGGAGGAAGTATCTAAGGCTATTCAGAACATTGCAGAGTCCACACAGGATACAGCTGATCTTTCCAGCAGAGTTAATGATTCTGTTATGGCTGCAGCTGATGTTGTATCCAATGTCAATGATATGTCCAGCAAGCAGGAAGCAATTGCCGGAACACTGGAAGAGATTGTTGGTAAGTTCAAACTTAAGTGATAATGAGTCGAAAGTCAGAAAGAGCGTACATGCTTGCATGTACGCTCTTTTTTGACGTTATCACTGATCCTGTATAGTCTTACAAAGTGTCCTGCCTCTTGATATAGAGCGGTGCATCAATCTCGCCCCTGATATTCTTGGCGTGGATGATGTGTGCCCACTTATCAACGATGGCATTCTCGATATGTACTCCCTCTTCAATAACAGCATAAGCCATTATAATGGAGTTCTTGATGACTGCACCCTTCTTGACCACAACACTACGTCCGATGATGGAGTTGTCGATGGTTCCTTCGATGAGGCAGCCGTTACTTACAAAGGATCCTGTAACTTTTGCATTGTCATAATATTCAGTAGGGCAGGAGTCTGTGGTTCTGGTGTAGATAGGCCATTCTGCTCTGAACAGGTCGCTGGCAATGTCGTAATCAAGTAGTTCCATGGAAGCGTTGTAGTAATCCTCAAGGCTTGTAAGAGTAGCGAAGTAGCCTCTGTGCTGATAAGCTCTTACGTCCATGTCCTTGCACTTGATATTGACGATATCAGAAAGTGTGTAAACAGATGAAGTCCAGCTGGCAGCCTTAACAAGCTCTACAAATACATCTCTCTTCATGCAGTAGGTCTCCATGAAGATGTTCTTGGTATTGGCAGTTCCAAGGTTTTTGTCAATTGACTGAACACCTTTCTGCTTGTTAACACTTATGGTAAGGCAGTTCTTGAAATACTCTCTTGCGTTGTCTACCTTGTGGTAGAGGAGAGTTACATCAGCCCCTGAAGCTACATGTGCATCCAGAAGCTGGCGATAATCCTGCTTGTAAACCATACAGCTTGGAGCGATGATAACATACTCCTGATGCATACGCTGGATTATGTCCAGGTTCTCCATGTAAGCGGAGATATCGTTGTTGTAGATTGAACGGGAAGATGAGTTCTCGGAAAAGAGAAGCTGGATCTTACCACGTTTTGAGTTGATGTTGTAATGTCTTCCGGATCCTACGTGCTCTGCGATGGATCTTGGACGGGAGCGGACATAAACCTGAATACGGTTGATGTCACTGTTGCTCATGTTTGAAATCGGGAAGTCAATAACACGAAATCTTCCGAGGAATGAAAAAGCACCGATAGGACGGTAGTCCTGAAGTCCCTCTACATGTATTGACTGATCAGGGGAGGATACGATACCAAATGCCTTTACTGCCATTACTTTGTACCTCCTTTCACATTCTTGGCTACAAGTTCGATACTGTCGCTGGTCTTTGAACCAACTTTTGCTTTCTTGCCGATGCGTACGTTCTCAGCTACAAGAGCTCTTGTAACAGTAGCACCATCTTCAACAACTACACCGGGCATGAGAACAGAATCTGTGACCTTGGCACCCTTTCCGACAGAAGCGCCGGTAAAGAGAACTGAATTGGTAACACTTCCTTCAACTCTTACACCCTGAGTGATGTATGCCTTCTTGATTTTGGCTTCCTTACCGATATACTGAGGAAGAGTGGATATATCCTCGGTGTAGATAAGCCATGAGGAATCATTGAGGTTAAGAGGATTCTTGGGATCCAGAAGATCCATGTTTGCCTCCCACAAAGAATCAATGGTTCCAACATCCTTCCAATAGCCCTTGAACTCATAGGCTATAAGATTTTTCTTTTCATCAAGCATTCTTGGGATGATATTCTTGCCAAAGTCATGATCTGACTCAGGATTCTTCATGTCATCAACAAGGAGCTTACGAAGCTGCTTCCAGCTGAAAATGTAAATACCCATTGAAGCGAGATTGCTCTTGGGTTTAGCAGGCTTTTCCTCAAATTCCACGATGTGGCCCTTGCCATCAGTATTCATGATACCGAAACGGCTGGCTTCACGCATGGGAACAGGGCGGACAGCAATTGTAGCGTCTGCCTTCATCTCTTTGTGGTACTCCAGCATCTTGGAATAATTCATTTTGTAAATGTGATCTCCGGAAAGAATAAGCAGGTACTCCGGATCGTAGTTGTCGATAAAATCGATATTCTGTGAGATAGCATCTGCGGTTCCTCTGTAGACATCGAGACCTTCATCTGCCTTTTCACGTGGTGTCAGAACATATACGCCGCTGTCCTTGGAGTCGAGACCCCAACGGCCGTCTTGTGCAACGTAACTGTTAAGAAGTACTGATTCATATTGTGTAAGAACTCCAACAACGTCAATTCCGCTGTTGGCGCAGTTACTCAGTGGGAAATCGATGATCCTGTATTTTCCACCGTAATACACTGCTGGCTTGGCTACCTTTGTGGTCAGGTCTTTAAGTCTGCTTCCACGGCCGCCCGCCAGGATCATAGCTAACATTTCATTCTGAGCCATTCTCTTGGTTCCCCCTTCTGAAGTTTGTAGAATACCCTATTATTCTATGATATAATGGTCCAAGACTTAAATCAAGCATGAAAGGAGCATTTGAGGGGTGTTTTCAGTAATAATTCCAGCTTACAATGAGGAGGAGATAATCCCCAAGACTGCCGGTGTTATAGATCAGATTCTCCAAGGTGAGAATATTCCCCATGAACTACTGTTTGTAAATGACGGTTCCAAGGACAGGACCTGGGAAAAGATATGTGAGCAGTCCGAAGCGATTCCGTCTGTGAGAGGCATCAGCTTCTCCAGAAACTTTGGAAAAGAGTCCGCTATCTTTGCCGGCATAGCGGAGGCAAAGGGCGAATGCTGTGCAGTTATAGACTGTGATCTTCAGCATCCCCCGGAGAAGCTGGTGGAGATGTACAGGCTCTGGGAGCAGGGCTACGAGATAGTGGAGGGAGTCAAGACAAGCAGAGGCAGGGAGAGCTCTTTTCACAGGATTGCGGCCAGGAGCTTCTACGGAATGATGAGCAGTGCAGTGGGCTTTGACATGTCCAGAGCATCTGACTTCAAGCTCCTTGACCGGAAGGCTATGAACGTACTTCTGAATATGAATGAGAAGAATGCCTTCTTCAGGGCGCTTTCCTCCTGGATCGGCTTTAAAGCCACAGAGGTTGAGTATGAGGTCAGGGAGAGAGAAGCGGGCGTATCCAAGTGGAGCACCAAAGCACTTTTTAAATATGCTCTCACCAATATTACTTCATTTACTTCCGCGCCTATGCAGATGGTTACCATACTTGGATTAATAGTCTTTGTAGTGGGACTTGCAGCCAGTATCGAAGCACTGGTGCAATTCTTCAGACACAATGCCCAGGATGGTTTTACTACGGTCATAATCCTTCAGTGCTTTACAGGTTCTTTTATCATGTTCGCACTTGGGATAATAGGCTTTTATATATCCAAGATTTATGACGAGGTGAAGGGTAGACCAAGGTATATCATAGATAAGACGACAGAGAAGAATTAGTAGTCAAGATTATATAACGAGACAAGACTCGCTATCATCGAAATTTAATAAAATAATTATTTGTTTAAACAAACTTTAGGGGTACAATATATGTAAGTGGGACTATGTCCTTTTCAGTTGCTGAAAGGAGAAATTTATGCTTGCTACGTTGATACCTCTTTTTGATGACAAAATGACAGTTTGTGCATATTCTGTTTTTGCCCGTAAAGAAAATCTCTTCTTGAACCCCAATTACGCAGGAGGTGCCAGATTTGACGGGGCCGGTACTGTGCATGAACTTGAGGTTGTCAGCAGTATGGGTGTGGCTACCTTGTCAGGAGGCAAGGAGGTTTTCGTCCCTGTCAATCAGTTTTCTATTTTTGCAGAAATTTCTTTGCAGTGCACCGTTCCTCCGAACAAGGTTGTACTGCTCATGGACAATACCATTTTACCGCAGGAGAACTACATAAGAAGGGTAAAAGAGCTAAAGGAGCAGGGCTACAGGCTTGCTATCCGTAAGCTCCCCATCAGCAGCTTTGAGGAATACAAAGAGATATTAAAGTGCTGCGACTATATCCTTTTAGACCATGTAAAGATTGATATATCAAAGGCCAAGATATACTTTGGAAAGCAGTATCCAAATATCAGGCTCTGCGCTGTAAACGTGGACTCCAAGGAGGATTACGACGAGCTTGTTAAGGACGGTGGCTATGACCTCTATGAGGGAGCTTTTTTCAGAATGCCTGTCAAGAAATCTGAGACAGAGGTAAGCCCTTTGAAGGTCAATTATATAGAGCTGTTAAATGTTGTTAATGCACCGGATTATGATCTTACGGACGCGGCTGATGTAATCGGGAAAGACCCGGCCCTTGTAATATCTCTTTTGGAGATAGTAAACAGGATGGCTCTTAACTCCGAGATCACATCTATTCGTCATGCAGCTGCCATGCTTGGACAGAAAGAGCTTAAGAGATGGATCAATACAGCTGTGACAAAAGAGCTGTGTGCTGATAAGCCAAGTGAGATCGTAAGGCTGGTAATGATAAGAGCAAAGTTTGCGGAAGGGTTGGCATCTGACTTTGAGCTTTCCATGCAGGCTCCGGAGCTGTTTATCATGGGATTGTTCTCTGCTCTGGATATCATGCTTGATAAGACCATGGAGGAAGCCCTTGATATGGTCCAGGTTTCCAAGAATGTCAGAGAGGCACTCCTTAACAACAAGGGAGACTTTGCTAAGATACTGCACTTTATTAAACGATATGAGGATGCTGACTGGGAAGAGGTTTCCAGAATACTTGTGCTTGAAGATATCGAGATGGACAACGTATACAATGCATACCTTGGGGCACTTAGGTGGTATCGTGATCTGATCCCTGCATAAGGGTAGGTTTTCATTGATGCCTTGAGGATTATCTATGTTTGATATGGACGGAAGCTTCACCTTTAACCTCGCAGCGCTTATTATTGCTGTTACCTGTCTGTTTTACACTCTGGTAATGAGAAAAAAGGTCAGGCTTAAGAATAAGCTTTTTCTCTCATTTATCATAATAGTTATCATAAATTCCGCGGTTGTAATGATTTCAGAACCGCTTTCAAACAGTGGCCTGAGTGTTGATTTAAAGTACGCTCTGTTTAACGTGCTTCAGTTTGCGTATTATATTACGCACTTTGCTATAGCACCGTTTTTTGCACTGTACATATGCCTTGTATGCAACGTGTCATACAGGTTTTCAAGAGTCGTTCAGTTTTATCTTGTGCTGCCTTTCTATATTCTTGAACTTCTGGTTCTTACCAATCCGCTGACTCATTTTGTTTATCATTATGACAGGGACTTGACCTTCCACAGAGGCTGGGGCGCATATCTGGCCTACCTGGAGGCTGCTTTTTATGTGCTCTTTTCCATAGTGGCAATGCTCCTGTACTGGAATGTGCTTAACAATCTCAAGAAGATTGCTCTTGTGTATTTCTTTGTGATCATCAGCGCGGGAACTCTGATCCAGATGTTCTTCATTGACATAAAGTGCGAGCTTCTCTGCGAAGCCATAGGTCTTATGGGACTTATGATCGTGGTGGAAAATGATGACGACAGGCATGATACCGGAACGGGAGCCTACAACAGAAGCGCGTTTTCCAGGGATGTTGCCAGCTATTTCAAATATGGCAGAAGCTTTTTTACCATCTGTGTAAGGCTTTCCAACTCAGATGTTTATCGTAAGATCACAGGCTATGAGACCTTTGAAAAGATCCTTTTCGAAGTGGTAAGTTTTCTTGAGAGTATTGACCAGTCTGTTGACGTATACAGAGTGATCAATGACACCTTTGCCATAGTCTATCCTGATGTGGACAAGACAAGGGCAGATCTTGCCTCCAGAAGGATATTTGACAGGTTCCAGCATGAATGGGTGCTGGGGGACAACAAGGTATTGCTAAAGGCAATTGTTCTGCAGGCATCATCTCCTGATCAGTTTGGCAGTCTTGAAAACCTCTACTTCCTGTCAGACTCTGCCATTGACAATGAAGCAGATGCTGTCTTATCGGGCCATGATCTTGACTTCCTTCTTAGAAGGGCAGAGGTTGAGAAGGCTGTAAGAAGAGGTATTGCAAATAAGGCCTTCAAGGTTTACTACGAGCCTATTTATACCAAGACGGATCACTCTATCTGCGGAGCTCAGGCGGTTCTTCGTTTCAATGACTTTGAGCTGGGTGAGATCGACCCCTCTGAGTTTGTTCCCATTGCTGAAGAAACCGGCATGATCGAGGACCTTGGATGGTTCATCATTGACGAGGCCTTCTATTTCCTTGGGGGCGGTATTACTGAGGAGATGGGACTGGAGTTTATGGAGATAGGACTTTCATCTCTGCAGCTTATCAAGTCAGACTTTACAAGCAGGGTGAGAGATCTTTTTACTAAGTACACCATCAAGCCCGAGAGGGTTGTGTTTGATATTACCGAATATTCTGCCGCTACTGATCAGGATATTCTTGAAAACGTTATGCATGAGCTGGAAAGCGACGGAGTCCGTTTCTTTATGGATGAGTTCGGTTCCGGATTCTTTAACATGCAGTCGGCGTCCACCCTTGATTTCGAGGGTGTAAAGATTGATTCCGGACTTTTGGTTGCTGCAGGAAGTCAGATGCAGAGCAAGATCATCTTTGAGAACAGACTTAAGATGATGAACCAGATGGGAAGAAAGATTGTGATAAACAAGGTTGATTCCCAGGAACTTCTGGATGCTGTGTCAGGTGTCAAGGCAGACTACATCAAAGGTCAATACTTCTCTGAGGCGGTCAGCAAAAATGAGTTCATCGCCATCCTTCGTGCCACTGAGCTGGCAAGAATGGAGGAGAGAAGAGCCAGGGCTGCTAATGAAGCAAAGAGTAACTTCCTTGCCAACATGTCCCATGAGATCAGGACTCCTATCAATGCAGTTCTTGGCATGAATGAGGTTATCTTAAGGGAGTGCAAGGACGAAAAGATCCTTGAGTATTCAAGAAACATTGAAGGGGCGGGAAGAACTCTTTTGTCCCTTATAAACGATATCCTTGACTTCTCCAAGATTGAGGCGGGCTCCATGGAGATCAACGAGGTGGATTATGACCTGAGCTCTGTTCTCAATGATGTCTACAACATGGTGCGGATAAAGGCTGAGCAGAAGTCCCTTGATCTCTATTTCCAGATTGCTGAGGACCTTCCGGACAAGCTCTTTGGCGATGAGATGAGAATCCGTCAGATCATGGTCAATATCCTTAACAATGCCGTGAAGTATACCAATGAGGGAAGCGTGTCCCTTAGCATGTCCGGCAGCAGAGAATTCGGGGACAGGATAATCCTTAAGATTGATGTCACGGACACAGGTACAGGCATCAAGGAAGAGGATAAGGCCAGCCTGTTTGAGAAGTTTAAGAGGCTTGATATTGATAAGAACAAAACTGTGGAAGGAAGTGGCCTGGGACTTGCCATCACCAGCTCCCTCATCGATCTTATGGGCGGATCCATCATGGTTGAAAGTGAGTACGGACACGGATCTACCTTTACAGTTATGCTTCCGCAGCGCATAGTTGACGATGCTCCTATAGGCAACTTCAAGAGCAGAATTTCAGGAGCCGGCAAGGAGATCAAGGAGTATAAGGAAAAGCTTACAGCGCCTGATGCTCTTATACTTGTAGTTGATGATACGCCTATGAACCATGTGGTCATCACAGAGCTCTTAAAGCCCACGAAGGTTAAGGTTGAATCTGCACGAAGCGGCCAGGAATGTATTGAGAAGCAGCATGAAAAGAAATATGACCTTATCTTCCTGGATTACAGAATGCCCGGACTTGACGGAATTGAGACTTTGGATGAGATCAAAAAGGACTCTGAAAGTCCCAATAAGAACACGCCTGTCATTGTCCTTACAGCCAATGCAATTTCGGGGGCTAAAGAGAATTTCATCAGAGAAGGCTTTGATGATTACCTCAGCAAGCCCGTTGAGAGTGATAAGCTTGAGGAAGCCCTTATCAGGTACCTTCCCAAGAATAAAGTCATTCTTACAGCATCAGCAGAAGATGGGGATGGCGAAGAGAGTGCAGCTTCTATAGAAGAAGCTCCAAAGTGGATGGACAGTCTTGAAAAGATTGACGCCAAAGAGGGACTTAAGAATTGCGGAAACATTGACAGCTACATCAGCATCTTGAAGGTCTACTATGAATCCGCAGCTATGACTGAGTCCAACATTGTCACTGCCTTTAACGATGAGAACTGGAAAGACTATACAAGCTATGTCCATTCCCTAAAGAGCACAAGCCGTACCATTGGTGCAAAAGAGCTGTCGGCATTTGCAGCGGAGATGGAAGCAGCCGGAAATGAGAATGACATAGAGAAGATAAAGACGCGTCAAAGTGAACTGATGGCTCTTTTTGAGACGGTAAAGAGAACTATTTCAAATGTCCCTGAGATTAAGGGAGAGGATGAAGATGCAGAGGATGAAGTAAAAGAAGATATTTCACCTGCTCAGCTTACGGATGCATATCAGAGTATTATAGAGGTCAGCAGGAGTCTTGATTATGACACTCTTACCTTTATTCTGGATTCGCTGAAGAAGTTCAATCTTCCTGAGAAGGATCATAAGATTGCCAGAAGAATCGGAGAGATGGCATATAAGCTTCAATGGGATGAGATAGTCAATCTTGCCAACGAAGGATTAAGTGCACAGGAGAAGTGATATGTTTGGGAAAAAGATATTACTTGTAAGGGAAGATGAAACCTTCCTAGTAAACGCAATAAAGAATGCTCTTAAGGGTGCCAACTATAATGTGGTGGACTCATCCTATTCCATTGCGGATCTGAGTTCGAAATCGAAGGATTCCGACCTTATCCTCCTATATATGGATTCTGACATAGAGGATCACAGTGATGCCATGGTTTACTTTAAGGATCTGTGCGTTGACGATAATAAGATCATTATGGCCATAGGAGACAAGGGCGGTTTTGATGTCCTTCATAAATATATCCCTAAAGAGGACGTTGCTTTTGAAGTTACAAGGCCTTTGGAGATGCCGGATCTTTTGTCCAAGGTTGAACTGGTTACGGCAGATGAATTTGAACAGCAGAGAAGAAAGTGCGTTCTTATTGTAGATGATGATCTCACTTACCTTCAGATGATAAGAGAGTGGTTAAAAGACACTTACAGAGTGGGAATGGCAAACTCCGGAACCCAGGCTGTGGCATGGCTTGCCACCAACAAAGCGGATCTTATACTTCTTGACTATGATATGCCTGTGCTTGATGGACCAAAGGTCATGGAGATGCTAAGGAGCGAATCTTTTTCCAGCTCTACCCCGGTCATGTTTCTCACCGGGAAAAATGACAGAGGAAGTGTTACCAATGTAATCTCACTTAAGCCGGCAGACTATCTTTTGAAATCCATCACCAAAGATAAGCTTCTGTCAACTTTAGATAATTTCTTTAAGACGAGGAAATAAGTCCATGCTAAGTCCAACCCCTATTGGAGGTCTATCCTTTAGGATTGCTGCAGTACTGATCTGCCTTACATGCATTTTCTATATGACGGTTATGCGAAGCTACAACAGCCGAAAGCTTCGAGCCCGTCTTTTTATGGTGCTCCTTGTTCTTACTGTCATTGACTGTGCCTGTGGCATTATCTCAACGGTGCTAAGCCATTCTGCTGCACCTGAACAGGTTAAGAATACCGTAACCTATATCTGTAAATTCATATATTATCTGACTCATATGGCATTTACACCGGTCCTGGCCATATACATAACCATAGTTTGCGATGTCTTTCATAAGTTTAATGAACGCACCCTCACCCTGGTAATACTGCCCTTTGGATTATTGGAGCTGGCAGTTCTTTCAAATCCCTGGACCCACTTTATTTTCATTCAGGAGGACCATCAGTTCTTTTCAAGAGGCACGGGGGTGTATGTTGCCTATGGAGTGAGCGCCGTCTATATCGCCATGTGCGTGGTGCTGCTCTTTAAATACTGGCATTCCATGGATCAGCTCCAGAAGGTTGCAATGTTTTATTTCCTGTTTCTTTCACTGGTTGGAACCGTAATCCAGATGATTTATCCGGCCATAGTGTGCGAGCTTTTAGCTGAAGCCCTCGGACTTATGGGCATTATGATCATGATCGAGAAGGATGATTACAGACTGGATTACCGGACACACTCTAACAACAGGTCTGCGCTTATACATGATCTTAACAGCTATATTGAGTACGGAAGGCATTTCTATATTATCTGCTGCAGAATCGAGAATGCTGAAAATTACAGAAGGCTTATGGGAAGTGATACCTATGATGCCTTCATATCAAGGGCTGCGGACTTTTTCAGAAGCATTGATCCAAGATATGAAACCTACAGAATTTCCGGTGGTACTTTTTTTATGCTGTGTCCTGAAGCTTCACAGGCAGACGTGGACAGGATACTTGCCATAATTGAGGAGAAATATTACTCTGAATTTGATAAGGGATTTGGCATTTCCAAAATACATGCAAGGGTCCTTTGCGGAAGGTGCCCGGAGGAGTTTCAGACTGTCAATGATATTCTTCTTATGGGAGACACTGATCTTGAAGACAATGATAAGATCGTGTTAAGGGGGCAAGACCTTGACTTCCTTCTTAAAAAGGTTGAGATAGAAAATGCCATTGTAAGAGGTCTTAATGGTGACAACTTTGTGGTTAAGTATCAGCCTGCCTATGACAAGAAGAACCATGTGATATACTCAACGGAATCAAGGCTGACTCTTAATGATCCGAATCTTGGAGTGGTCAATTTTTCTGACTTCATTGGTGTGGCAGACGAAACAGGGTTTGTTGAAGAAATGCAGTTCAGACTCCTGGAGTCGGTGTTCAAATATGCCAATGACTGTATCATGGTTGATCACCTTGAAATAAGGGCATTTATTGTTCACATTATGTCTGTCCAGGTTCTGAAGCATGATTTTGTAGAAAAGGTTGAAAACTGTATCCGCAAATATGATGTCAACCCTTCACTGGTAATCTTTTGCATCAGTGATACTATTGTTATCCAGGCAAAGGGTGTACTTGACAATATACTCGAAGAGCTGAAGAAAAGGGGAATGTACTTCTTCCTTGCTCTTCATGATGCAGGTTTTAACAGCCTTTCCCCGGAGATGATGAATAAGTTCATCGGCGTGGTGATAAACGTTAAGCGTCAGTATGAGGAGAGCGACAGAGAACAGGCAGAGATTCTCATAAAGAATCGCATCTCTATGGTTCAGGAGCTTGGCAAAATGGTTGTGCTTATCGGAGTTGACAATAAGCAGTTATATGACGTTGTCAGCGATATGCCGGTGGAAATCATAGCAGGCAACTACCTCTCACCTATGGTCTCCAAGGAAGGACTTAAGCAGAAGTTCATTAATAGGGAAATGTTTTTTGCCTGAAAATACATGCTATAATTATGAACATGCGAAATCATATCATACTCATAATTACATGTATAATTCTTATATTGTCCGCGGTTTTGGGGTATGCAATAATCACCAGTATAGGTACGACCGGAAGTGAAAACGACAAGGGTATTGTGGTGGTATCGCCCCATCCTGTGGAATTTATGAAACCTCTTATAAATGAGTTTGAGACTGAGACCGGAATTGCAGTCAGGATCATCCAGTGCGGAACCTCCAAGGCTCTTTCGATGATCGAAGACGGTGAGAAGGTGGATGTACTCTGGGGAGGTTCTGTCACAAGCGTAGGTTCCTACGGAAATCTCTTTTTGTCCTACAGGACAGATAATTATGACAGCTTTGCGGAGGAGTTTAAGGATGCAGGTGATGAGTTCACCTGCTTTACTGACGTGCCCAGCGTTATAATGATCAATACGGATCTGGTATCAGAGGATCAGATCAGGGGCTATGAAGACCTTCTTAAGCCTGAATTTAGGGGGAAGATAGCCTTCGCGGATCCTGCAAGGTCATCCTCATCCTTTGAACAACTCACCAATATGCTTTATGCCATGGGCGGCGGGGATCCTGAGAAAGGTTGGGTTTATGTTGAAGGCTTTGCAGACCAGCTTGATGGTAAACTTTTGGAAAGCTCATCAGAGGTTTATCAGGGAGTTGCTTCGGGAAAATTCAAGGTTGGACTTACCTTTGAAGAGGCAGCCATAACCATGCTTAAAAGCGGTGCTCATGTAAAGATTGTCTATATGAAAGAGGGCGTTGTGTCAACTCCGGATGGTATCTATATCTGCAAGGATGCACAAAACGTTGATGGCGCCAAGAGCTTCGTGGACTTCATGACCTCCTTTGACGCCCAGCAGGTCATTTCAAAGGACCTGGGAAGACGGTCTGTCAGAAGTGATGTGGAGAGCTCCAAACTTGTAACGGCAAAAGAGAATATCAATATAATAGATGTGGACAGGAATCTGGTGGTTTCCAGTAGCAAAAAGTGGATAGCAAGGTTTGCTGAGCTTTACGGGGAGGATACGAATGAATAAAGAGATCGAATCCTTCCAGGATAACATAAGAAGAACCTTTATCTGGTTTTCCCTGACCCCTGTCATTGCTATAGTATTTACGGTGATATTTCTTTTCATCTTTACCTGGAGCACTTATATGTCTGAGTCAAACAAAAGGGACTGCCAGAGCATTGGAGACCAGACGGAGCTGGTGCTGGAGAGTTTTTATGGGATGCTGTCCGATCAGGAGTTTCTCATCTCCACCAACGATGGTGAAGTTGAAGGCATCACCGACAGGATATTTGCGACACTTTACAGCTGGACTGATGACTATGGAGATATAGGGAATTTCATGGTCCTAAGTCCCGAGCTGGAGCTGCTTTTTTCCAGCAAGAATTCTGTTCCGGATTACCTTGTCAGAAAGGAGTACGACAACTGGGGCGTATGGAATAAGATCAGGAAAAGTCCCAATGAGACCGGAACCATTCTTTATAACGGGTATCTGTACGTGGTAAGGGGAGTGTACAGGAAGGACGAGCTTAGGTATGCACTTGTTTATCAGGTGCCTTCCCAGATCATCGCAGGCATTATCAATAACCAGAACAGATACTGTATCGTCACCGATCCGGGAGGCTGGGTCTACCTCAACAACACCCAGGGACTCACAGATGAATTCGGACAGATTAACGGTCTTTTGGAGGGCAACACAGGCTATGCCAGGGTTGGCGGACAAAAGTACCTGTGCTATGAGACGGTTCTTGATAAGGGCCTTAAGGTATATACCTTTTCCGACATCAACAGGAGTCTTCGGATGCTTATTATCCTGGTGTCCATCCTGGCAGTCATATTCATTGCCATTATTATCATCACCTATCACAGCACTGCAACCAGCTCCGAGGTGTATACCAGGGATGTAAAAAAGATAGAGGATGCCTTTGAAGCGGTTCAGAAGGGGAATCTTGATGTGAGTCTTAATATCGACAGCAGCAAGGAGTTCCAGACCATAGGCAATGACTTCAATGAGATGATAAGCGGTCTTAAAAAGCAGATCGAGCATAATCAGGAACTGGCAGAAAATGCAGCCTTTTCCCAGGTTAAACAGCTGGAGAGTCAGTTCAATCCGCACTTTCTGTTTAATACCCTGGACAACATCAGGTTCATGGCCAGGATAGATGCTACAGCTGCAGACAAGATGATCGTATCCCTGTCGGGGCTTCTTCGCTACAGCATCAGGGAGACTAAGGAAGAGGTCACGGTAAGAGAGGATCTGAGGCATCTGCAGTTTTACCTTAATATATTGCAGATCAGGTTCAACAAGCGCTTTGCCTACAACATAAATGTTTCTGAGGACATATATGACTGCCTTATTCCCAAGCTTTTATTGCAGCCTCTTTTGGAGAACGCCGTTAAGTATGGCTTTGGGAACAGGGAAAAGCTCACGGTTACCATAAGCGGATATCAGCTCAAGGAGCAGCTTATTTTTGTCTGCGAGGACGACGGAGTGGGCATAGATGAAGAGATGCTTAAGGGTATTAAGCAGCAGCTAACGGGGAGCGAGGACTCATCGGCGCATTTTGGCCTTTACAATATCAACAGAAGGATCCAGCTGATGTACAAGGGTGACTACGGCCTTGATATCACCAGTGAAAAAAATAAGGGGACAATGGTTCGGCTATCGCTTCCTAAGAGAGTTCAGTCTGGGGAGCAGGACCGGGAGTAAAGAGGGGAATAATGTACAGAGTACTTATAGCAGAGGATGAAGATATCATCCGCAAGGGAATTGCATATACCATGGACTGGGTATCCATGGGGTGTACCATTATCGGCGAAGCCAGCAATGGCCGGGAGGGAGTTGATAAGATAAAAGAGCTTTCACCGGATATTGTCCTGGCTGACATAATGATGCCGGTCACAGACGGAATAGAGATGATAAGACAGGGCCTTGAGATTGCGGATTTTAAAGCAATCATCATGACCAGCTATGCAGACTTTGAATATGCCAAGAAGGCCATTGAGCTTGGAGTATCTGCATATCTTATGAAGCCCGTTGATGAAGAAGAGCTTAAGAAGAACATTGCAAAGGTCATCCTGGAAATAGAGAAGGACAATCAGCTTCGTCAGCTGAGTAAGAAGATGAAGTCCGCCGATGATATTGATACTCTATTTATAAAGAGTGACAAGGAAAATGACTATGTACAGCAGGTGCTTAAGGCCACCAGAGAGCGGTACTCAGAGAAGATAAGCATAGAATCTTTTTCCGAGGAGCTTGGTGTATCTGCAAGCTACCTGTCCCGTAAGTTCAAGGAAGCTACCGGGCAGACCTACCTTGATTTCCTCAACAAGTACCGCGTCCAGCAGGCCATAAAGCTGTTGGAGACCGGAACCTATAAGGTATATGAAGTCTCCGACATGACAGGCTTTTCGGACTACAAATATTTCAGTTCAGTCTTCAAAAAGTACACCGACCAGTCTCCGTCGGACTTTGTTAAGTGAAAAGATGCAGGGTATGCCTGCATCTTTTTTTGTGTTCAGAATTTTGGATAATAAAACAGAAATTTGGGTATAGGGAAAAAGGATTTTTGTCTAACATGGAATTATCCAATGACCCGAAATTGAAAGGAGAAGGAATTATGAAAAAGAAATTAGCATTGGTTTTGGCGGGACTTATGACTCTTGGTGTCGTTGGCTGCGGCGGAGCAGCAACAGAGGCACCTGCAACTGAGGCACCGGCAGCTGAGGCGCCTGCAGCAGAAGCACCTGCAGCAGAAACTCCGGCAGCTGACGCAGGAGAGGCTACAGAGGCCGGCGGAATGGACGAGCTTATTGCAGCAGCTCAGGCTGAGGGAGAACTGGTTGTTTACGGCTCCTGTGAAGAGGAATATCTGGCAGCAGCCTGTGAGCACTTTGAAGAGCTCTACGGAATCAAGGTTCAGTATCAGCGTCTCTCAACCGGTGAGGTTCAGAGTAAGATCGAAGAAGAGAACGGAAACCCTTCAGGTGATGTATGGTTCGGCGGAACAACCGATCCCTACAACGTAGCAGCAGGCGAAGGCCTTCTTGAGGCTTACGAGGCAACAAATGCAAGTCACCTTATCAGCGATATGTATCGCGATGCAGACGGCTACTGGTATGGAATCTACAAGGGAATCCTTGGCTTTATGGTAAACAAGGACGAGCTTGACAGAATGGGCATCGAAGAGCCCGCTGACTGGCAGGATCTTCTTGATGAGAAGTACAAAGGACTTATCTGGCTTTCAAACTACAACACAGCAGGAACAGCCAAGCTTGTTATCAACACAATGATCCAGAAGTATGGTCATGACGAAGGTATCCAGTACCTTGTAGACCTTGATAAGAACATCGAGGTTTATACAAAGTCAGGTTCAGGCCCATCCAAGAACGTTGGAACAGGCGAGTGTATCGTTGGTATCGGTTTCCTTCATGATGGTATCACACAGATCGTTGACAACGGCTATGGCAATATTGATCTTGTAATCCCTTCAACAGGAACTTCCTTCGAGGTTGGTGCAACAGCTATCTTCAAGGGCTGCAAGCATCCAAATGCTTCCAAGCTTTGGATTGAATATGCTCTTAGCCCTGACTGCGTAGAACTGGCAGCACAGAACGGTTCATACCAGTTCCTGGTTCTTGACAACGCTAAGCAGCCTGAGGTAGCAGCTCAGTTCGGTCTTGATCCTGAGAACGTTATGAAGTATGACTTTGAGGATGCCAAAGAGAACACACCTACTTATGTAGAAGAAGTTATGACTGCTCTTGGAAGTGCAGCAGACGATCGTTTCCAGACCGAGTAATAGATCATGATTATAGGGGCGGAAGGATTTCCATCCGCCCTTATTCTACGTAAACGACCTAAACAGTTACAGGAGGAATTCAAAATGGCAAAGAGTCAAAGTGCCAGCCTTGACAGGAAAAAGCTGATGGCCGATCCTATCATGGTCACAACCATAATTTTACTGGTTGTTTTTCTTACTATCTTTATCTTGTATCCTCTGGCGATCCTGCTGGTGGACAGTTTCATTTCGGAAAATGGATTTACACTTGATATCTTCAAAAGAATCATGGCTATGTCCAATTTCAGACGTGCCATTACCAACACACTTAAGGTTGGATTCCTTGTAGGTATTGCATCAGCTCTTATAGGTCTTTTGTTTGCCTACGTGGAAGTATATGTAAAACTAAGAACTAAATTCATGGAAGGTCTCTTCAAGGTGGTTTCCATGCTGCCTGTAGTTTCACCTCCATTTGTATTATCTCTTTCAATGATCATGCTTTTTGGTAAAGCCGGGATCATTACGAGATTTCTTTTACACATCTATGATAACAGCGTGTATGGATTCTGGGGAATTGCTATTGTTCAGACCCTTACATTTTTCCCTGTATGTTACATGATGCTTAAAGGTCTTTTGAAAAATATCGATCCCTCCCTTGAGGAGGCGGCAAGAGATATGGGAGCATCCAGATTCAAGGTATTCATGACAGTTACACTGCCACTGATTCTTCCCGGTCTTGGAAATGCTTTCCTTGTTACCTTCATCGAGTCAATTGCAGACTTTGCAAACCCAATGATCATCGGAGGATCTTACGATACTCTGGCAACCACTATCTACCTGCAGATCACTGGTGCCTACGATAAAGAGGGTGCGGCAGCCATGGCGGTTGTTCTTCTCGCCATCACACTTTTGATGTTCGTAGTTCAAAAGTACTACCTGGAGGCAAAGAGTACAGCGACCCTTTCGGGAAAGGCTTCCAGAGAGCGTATGCTCATTACGGATAAGAGTGTTACGGTTCCTCTTACAATCCTTTGCTCAGGACTGGCTATCTTCGTAATCCTTATGTACATCTGCGTTCCCTTTGGGGCTATGTTCAAGACCTGGGGTTATGATTTCCATCTCACCTTCAAGTGGTTTGGCCAGGTATTTACCAAGTATAAAGGACTTAAGGCTTTTAAGGACAGCTTCGTCTTGTCACTTATCTCGGCGCCTATCACAGCTCTTTTATCCATGATAATCTCTTATCTTGTTGTAAAGAGAAAGTTTAAGGCAAAGGGATTTATCGAGGCAGTATCAATGCTGGCCATGGCTGTTCCCGGAACAGTTCTGGGTATCGGATATATCAGAGGTTTTTCAGGTGGTATCTTCCACACAGGAATACTCCAGAGCCTCTATGGAACAGGTGCGATCCTGGTTATCGTATTTATCGTTCGAAGCCTTCCTACCGGAACAAGATCCGGTATCTCAGCTCTTAGGCAGATTGACAAGAGCATTGAGGAATCGGCTTACGACATGGGTGCAGACAGCTTCAAGGTATTCATGACAGTAACCCTGCCACTTATCAAGGACAGCTTCCTCTCAGGATTTGTAACCTCCTTCGTACGAAGCATAACTGCTATCAGTGCGATCATCCTTCTGGTTACACCTTCTTATCTGCTCATTACGGTACAGATCAATGAGTTTGCCGAGAAGGGATCCTACGGAATCGCCTGTGCCTTTGCGACGATATTGATCATCATCACCTATTCCTCGGTGCTTTTGATGAATCTGGTCATGAAGTACTTCGGTACCAGTCGCAGGGTCAATCTTGATGAGAACTGATAACAATAATTGATTACGCATGATATTGCGAGATAGGTGGATGAAATGGCAAAAGAGAAAAAGGGCGTACGCCTTGAACATATTTCTAAGATTTATAAAGATCCCAAGACCGGCAAGGACTTCTATGCGGTCAAGGATCAGAACCTGGAGATCGAGCCGGGAAGCTTCGTTACCCTTCTTGGACCTTCAGGCTGTGGAAAGACCACAACACTTCGTATGATCGCAGGATTTGAGTCTCCTGACGAGGGTGAGATCTATCTTGGAGGAGAGCCTATAAATGCCCTCACTCCCAACAAGCGTGACACGGCTATGGTATTCCAGAGCTATGCGCTGCTTCCTCACTACAATATTTTTGATAACGTCGCCTACGGACTTAAGCTTCGCAAGATGGATTCGGAGACCATCAAGAAAAAAGTTACTGACATCCTTGCACTTGTGGGACTTGAGGGAATGGAAAACCGTATGACAAACCAGCTCTCAGGTGGACAGCAGCAGAGAGTTGCCCTTGCCAGAGCGCTTGTTATTGAGCCCGGAGTTCTTTTGTTCGATGAACCTTTGTCAAACCTGGATGCGAAGCTTCGTGTCTCTATGAGAACTGAGATAAGACGTATTCAGCAGGAGGCAGGTATTACAGCTGTATATGTAACACATGATCAGTCAGAAGCCATGGCTATATCCGATAAGGTTATCATCATGAACAAGGGTATCGTTGAGCAGGTGGCTACTCCTCAGGAAGCATACTATTATCCCAACAGCAAGTTTGTTGCGGACTTCATCGGTGAGTGCAACTTCCTTAAGGCAAAGGTTACAGGCCAGGATATGGTTGAGATTAACGGGACGGCTGTCAAGTGTGCTACAGGAAGCCTCCAGACAGGAGCAGAGTGTGACGTTGTCCTTCGTCCCGAGGGCGCAACTCTTTCAGAAAACGGAACTGTTAAGGGAACAGTTGATTACTCCTGCTTCATGGGAGCATATCAGGACTACCGCATTAAGGTTGGCGAGAGCTTTGTAAAGATCCAGGAGTACAACCCTAAGAACAAGAGGATCTACAAGGTTGGAGAAGAGGTTTTCCTTAACTTTGAGGACAACACACTCTACGCGCTTTAATGTGCCGGCGATTTGGAAATAGTGAAGGGGATAGGAAATGATCTTTACTCAGATAATGGATTATCTTCAGGGGACCAGCAGCCTGGCTGTGGCAATAAGGCTTGTTATAGCCACCATATTCGGCGGCCTTGTGGGCTGGGAGAGGATAATAAAACATCATAGTGCGGGTATAAAGACTCATGCGCTTGTAAGCCTTGGTTCGGCATCAGCAACTGCTCTGAATATTTATCTGGCATTGATACCGGGGCTTTCGGCGGATGTCAGCAGGATTCCAGCAGGTGTAGTCAGCGGAATAGGCTTTCTCGGAGCCGGAACCATTATCGTGACCGGAAGAAAGCAGATAAAGGGTCTGTCTACAGCAGCGACACTGTGGGTTACATCCTGCATGGGAATGGCTATCGGAGCAGGGTATCTGGAGATTGGATGTGTGTGCCTTGTAATGGTGGGCTTTTCCAATATTCTTCTTCTGCAGCTCAGCAACAGGGTTGAGGGCTACAGCAAGTACATGAGCATCTACATTGAGGTCAACAAGAACCGCGGTGTCACCAAGCTCAGCAAGTTCCTTACTGATGAGGGCTTTACAATCTCAAGTATGATCAAGAGCAAGGAAAAGACACTTGAGTCCTCGGATGCAGGTCTTTTACTGGACCTGGATCTTGATAAAAAGAGGTCCCACACCGAAGTTCTGAACATGCTTGGTGAGCTGGAGTACGTAAATTACGTGGAAGAAGTATAAATTATTAAAAAAAAGTAAAAGACACTCATTTGACTTTAATTAAAGTCGGATGAGTGTCTTTTGTGTGGTAAAATTATACATGAACGCGAAGACGTGAATTCTGATGGGTTTCATTTAAGGATGGAGGACGCTATGTCAGAATTGATGATAAACCAGATTGATGATGCGCTTAATAAGATCAATGAGATAATCCAAAGAGAGGTTAAAAGAGCTGACACCCACGATGCCATGAAAGAGGTGCTTACCTATGTTACCGATAATCCCGGCAAGATGGTGAGTTCAAAGCTTATGCTTCTTATGGGAGTGGGATGCAACGAGGTTCAGATGAAAAAGCTCCTTTACAGCGCAGCTTCTGTGGAGATGATGCATACTACAGCTCTTATTCTGGATGATATTATCGATGAGTCGGAGATAAGAAGAGGAAAGGCTACGGTTCAGGCCAAGTATGGCAAGCCCATAGCTATCTGCGGTGGTAACTATCTTCTGGCCATGGCTTTTTGCATGCTGGGCAGAAAGGGCTATGCAGATATGGCTGATGAATTGGCTGATATGGTTGAACATGCCTGCTCCGGTGAGATGTTTGAAAATCTCCACACCTATGATACCGAGGTTACTGAAGAGGATTACCTGGCAGTAGTTAAGGGTAAGACCGCCTATGCCTTTGGCGGAGCCTGCAGAATGAGCGCCCGTATCACGGAAAAATCCGACGAGGAGATATACGCAGCCCAGCAGTTTGGTGAAGCTGTGGGAACTATTTTCCAGCTTCGGGATGACCTTTTGGACTGGACCATGACGGAAGAGGAACTGGGAAAGCCTGTAAACACAGACTTTATAAACGGACTTTACACATTACCCGCTCTGTATACCTTCAGACAGGAGGAATATGGCGACAAACTCAGGGAATATGCAAAAAGAGGAAATCTTTCTGCTAATGATCTGAGGGTGGTCCGTGGAATAGTAAATGAAGCAGGGGGAATAACCTATGCTTCAGCCTACATCAGGGAGTGCGCTGAGGAGGCCAGAAGAGCCCTTATGGTCATGCCTGAGAATGATGGTGTGGTTGAGATGAGAAGAATCCTCAGCAGGCTTTTTGACGAGGAATAAGAAATAATTCGTCAGATTGCCCATAAAAAACAGCAAAAGTTGCGCTTGGTTGCGTATCAGTAGATATGCGGACTTTATAAAAAATTTACAATATATTCAGGCAGAAATTGTGTCATAAGTTCAATTGAATTATGGCGACTCATAGGCTAGGATAGTCTATGGGTCGCTTTTTTATGCAGCTTAAGCTCATATTTGCTCACGGGGCTGTTTGCGCAACAAGTTGCGCAAGGGCGTGGCATAAGACTTATAATGCAGATTCTAAGGGAGGATAAAGATGAAAGGTAAGATAGTAAGACGCTCATTATCCATGGTACTTTCAGCTACTATGGCATTTGGCAATGCCTTTGGTGTTACTGCTCTGGCAGCAACAGATGACTCTGAGGGAGATTCATCTTCTTATGAGCAGGAGATAAGCCTTGTTAATTCCGATATGTCGTCAGATATTTGGGGTGACGGCGCAGGTTGGACAGTAAGTGTAGATGACTGGGACAGCACAGGTGCCAGCATCAAGTCCTTTAGCTATTCATCGGACCAGTGGATGGACAAGCCCTCTGACGGCTCTGACAGCGGCGTTAATTTCTGGTTCGGAGAAGGGGACGGCGTTCTGACCTTATCGCAGGAGGTTGATCTTTCTAAAGGTGAGTACTTTTTAGAGGCAGAGGCCATGGGTGAAGGAGGAGACTTCTATCTTGTGGCAGGTGATGCCCAGTCAGACAAGATTTCTTTTACCGGATATAATAACTGGCTTACGGATGCCCTTGAGTTTACACTTGAGGAGGATGCTGAAGGATTAACAGTTAAGGTGGTCATGGACGTTGAGAAGGACGGATGGGGCTATCTTAACAATGTGAAGCTGGTGGAGAAAAAAGCCGGTATTTCTGAGGATGAGACCGGGGATGACGAAGAGAACAGCGATGATGAAAACGGCGAAGGTGATAGCGGTGCCCAGACCGGTGAAGGTGATGAGTCACAGTCCGAAGCTGAGAGCGGAACAGGAACCGGATCAGATACACAATCGGAGGATGATGCTGACGAGGACCTGGACTGGAGCGCTACAGATTATATCTCAAACGGAGATTTTGAGAGTGGGGATATTACAGGCTGGAACGTGGAAATGCCCGGGGCAGACGGCAACAGCGCAGGTACTTTGATAAAGACCGATCAGTGGTCCTCCAATGCCACAACATTTTTGAATTACTGGAACAATAACAGCGGTGAGGAAGAGCTCTCCATATCACAGAGCATATCTTCACTGGCTGCAGGAACATATAAAGTCGCTATGAAGCTTGACGGCGCCGAGGCAGACACTGGGCTTTTGGTAAGCGTATCAGATACAGAAGGAAAAGAGCTTATGGCCTCTCAAATTGGTGCTACCAAGGGCTGGAGCGAGTGGTTTACCTTTGAGTCTGATGAGTTCAAGCTGGAAGAGGATGGGGATGTCACAATAAGGATTTCCGGAAGTGTACCTGCTTCCTACTGGGGAGATATTGATGACATCAGGCTTATGACCTTGTCAGCAAAGGAAGAGGATACTTCAGTGGAGGCTCCCATCTATGTGGAGAAGGTATCTGCTGCTGATGTGGACTTTATCACAGGTGTTGATGTAAGCTCCTACGTTTCAGAAAAGAACAGCGGAGTAAAGTATTATGATTATGCAGGAAACGAGCTTTCAGATCAGGGCTTCTTTGATTTCCTTGCTGATTGCGGCGTTAACTATGTAAGGATCCGTGTATGGAATGATCCTACTGACGGAAACGGAAATACCTACGGCGGCGGAAACTGTGATCTGGAGGTTGCAAGAAAGATCGGTGTCCTGGCTTCTAATGCCGGAATGAAGGTACTTATTGATTTCCATTATTCAGACTTCTGGGCAGATCCGGGCAAGCAGACAGCGCCTAAGTCCATGGCAGGCATGAGCATAGATGAGAAGGCTGAAGCAATAGAAGAATTTACTGCAAACAGTCTTGAAAGCCTTCTGGACAGCGGCGTAAATGTTGGAATGGTTCAGATCGGTAACGAGACCAACAACGGTGTTGCCGGTGAGAGCAGCTGGGAAAATATGGCTAAGATATTCTCAGCAGGAAGCATGGGTGTAAGAAAGGTTGCAGCTGACAGGGAGAAACAGATCCTTGTTGCTGTTCATTTCACAAATCCCGAGAGCAGCGGAAGATATGCAGGATATGCTGCCAAGCTTGATGAGTACGGCGTTGACTACGATGTATTTGCATCTTCCTATTATCCATACTGGCACGGATCTTTGGAGAACCTTAATTCAGTTCTTTCAAATGTTGCAAATACCTATGACAAGATGGTCATGGTAGCGGAGACCTCCTACCTTCATACCTGGGAAGACGGTGACGGACACGGCAACACTGAGTATGAGGGCAAGTCAGGGGATGCTTACAACTTTGATGTTTCTGTTCAGGGACAGGCCAATTCAGTAAGATCAGTGGTAAATACCGTTGCAAATACCAAGAACGGCATAGGTGTATTTTACTGGGAGCCGGCATGGATCCCGGTTCAGGTATATGATAAGGACGCTTCTGATGCTCAGGAAGTTTTAGCACAGAACAAGCAGATCTGGGAGACATATGGAAGTGGCTGGGCAAGCTCTTTTGCCGGAGACTATGACAAAGATGCGGGAGAATGGTACGGCGGATCGGCTGTGGACAATGAGGCCTGGTTTGACTTTGAAGGACATCCTCTTGATTCAGCAAGGATATTCAGCTATATCAGAACAGGAGCAACAGCCCCGATTGTGGTTACATCTGTGAAGGTTGAGGGCGTTACTGCAGAAGTAGGTCAGGATGTGACACTTCCTGAAAAGGCTCTTGTAAACTACTCTGATGGAAGCAGCACAGAGCTTGAAGTTACCTGGAATGCAGACGAGCTTAAGGCTGCTGTGGAAGCGGGAGTTGGAAGCTATGAGATAAGCGGAACAGTTGCTGTCTCTGAGGAAGAGACAAAGGCAGTGACCTGCGCTCTTGTGATCAATCCTGTGAACAATGCTAAAAACGCAGGTTTTGAAGATGCTGACATGAGCATGTG
The DNA here is from genome assembly GCA_002372465.1 of Butyrivibrio sp. UBA3740. GTDB lineage: Bacteria > Bacillota > Clostridia > Lachnospirales > Lachnospiraceae > Butyrivibrio. The sequence goes on along the minus strand of DFGW01000166.1, from coordinate 9,241 downwards.
GACCATTACTGATGCAAACTCATGTGTTGGAAGACAGGACGATTCCAGCAATGTAAGGACAGGGAAATACTGCCTGAAGTTCTGGGATGATGAGGACATAAGCTACACTGCTGAGCAGACAGTTTCTTTGGATGCAGGTATCTACAAGCTTGGAACATACATTGAAGGCGGAGACGCAGGAAGCGATGCCAAGTTCCTTGTATATGCAAAGGTTGATGGCGGCGATAATTATTCTGTGGAGACCGGCGTTACCGGATGGCAGAACTGGGCTAATCCTGAGGTTACAGATATTGTTGTGACAAAGGACGGAAGCAGTGTTGTCATCGGTGTCAGCGTACAGGCACAGGCAGGAGCCTGGGGAGCCTGGGACGATTTCTATCTCTACAGAACCGGCGACTATGAGGCACCTGAGCCTGAGGACGGCGATGATGAGAAGGCCGGCGTGACAGGAAACTGGAGAAGACGCCTTGGTGCAACCTACTTTAAGAGAAATGACGGATCCTATGCTACAGGCCTTAAGGTTATCGACGGAAAGACCTACTACTTCAGAAATAACGGAACCCTGGTTCGTGGAGTCTTTGTGAAGTTCGATGACGGAATAAGGTACTTTGGCGTAAACGGAGCCATGACTACAGGCTTTGTCACAAGGCTCTTATCAACCTACTATTTTGATGAGAACGGTCTTATGCAGACCGGAAGGATAGAGGCAAACGGTTCAACCTACTACTTCGGAAGAGACGGAAGAATGTACAGGGCACAGTGGCTTAAGGAAAATGGAAAAACCTATTACTTTAAGACCGACGGACGCATGGCCACAGGAAAGCTACGCATCCTGTTCTGGACCTACAGGTTCGACGAAAACGGCGCACTGATCAGATAAGAAGAACTGCAGATAGCTTTAGCCCCCGTATATACTGTATATGGGGGCTTTTTTATGTTATTATCTAATTTGTTGGGAGGATTTAGAATATGAGCGAGGTTCAGCTTACTACTCTTTGTTATCTGGAGCGTGGGGATGAGTATCTGATGCTCCATAGGATTTCCAAGAAAAATGATATAAATAAGGACAAATGGATTGGCGTCGGCGGTCACTTTGAGGATCTGGAGAGCCCTGAAGAGTGCATACGCCGTGAGGTTTTAGAAGAGACCGGCTACGATATCCCATTGTGTGACTTTGAGTACCGGGGGATGATAACCTTTATCTCTGATAAGGGCGACTATGAGCTTATGAGTCTTTTTACTGCGCCATGCCCTTTAGAGGAGCCAAAGCCCTGTGATGAGGGCGAGTTTTCTTTTGTCAAAAAGGAAGATGTCTATGACCTTAACCTCTGGGAGGGAGATAAGATATTCTTCAGACTTCTTCAGGAGCGGAAGGATTTCTTTTCCCTGAAAATGGCCTATGACAAGGAGGACAACCTTCGGGAGGCAATCCTGGACGGTAAAGACATACTCAAGTGATTAATGGATAAAAGCAGTGTAAAATCCACTGAAATAAGTGTAGGGGGCGGTGGTTTTTTCTTTTAGTGCTAGATTATGTTCAAGGAGGAAGAAGAAATGAGTACTGTTGAGAAGAGGAAACTAATAATTTTTATAGCCGTGGCATTTGGCATAACAGCGATAATGGCTGTTTTTATGGCAATTGGTCTTAAAGCCGAAAAAGACCTGACGGCTTTTGTCAATGCGCAGATGACCTATCCGGCCTGTGGCGTAATTATGGGTATGCTGTTGTTTGACAGAAAGAAAAAGAAGCTCCCTATTGTTGGCTTTATTGCTTTCCTGGCAACATCGGCAATCATGGTGGTAATCGCAATTATCTCTGCTTTTGCAGATCAGGAGATGATAGATATGCCTACAGGTGCAGTGAGTAACTGGAATCTGTACAGCCAATATGTTTTATTGGCAGGCAGCACCATTGCTTATCTGGCTTTCTGGATCTGCGGCAGGGAAAAAAGAAAAAATACGGGACTTTGCAGGACCCATGTAGTTCTCAGTCTGGTACTTGTTCTTCTTTTCCTGGTTCTGTTCCATGCTAGATCCTATATCGCTTGGATAGTAGGGAGTCTTTCAAGAGGCAATGGAATGGGAGACATTTCGTTGCTTAATGCTCAGGTCTTTAACCTGATGAACTGGGCAAATGCAGCACTGGTTATGATAAATTTCCCTTTCACCTGCATAGCTTTCCTGGGAGAAGAGTACGGCTGGAGATATTACCTGCAGCCCATAATGCAAAAGAAATATGGCCTCAGGCTCGGCGTTGTTCTTGTGGGAGCTGTCTGGGGAATCTGGCATACAGCTGCTGATTTCATGTTCTACAGCACAACTTCAGGACCGCAGCTATTAGTAGCCCAGCTGGCTACCTGCATTTCCCTGAGCATATTCTTCGGCTATGTATATATGAAAATCGGGAACATCTGGACTATAGCTATAATGCATTTTATTAACAATAACTTCGTGGTGCTTTTTACAGGAGGAGACGTAAACGTACTTCAGAACCAGATACTGGCTTGGTCTGATATGCCAATGGTCATTATAAGAAGTCTTATCTTTGCTGTATTTATCCTGGCTCCAATCTACAATGGGAAAAAGGGACAGGATAACAATACAGACCCGGACAATAAGGAAAAGGAAGAGCTTGAAAATGTCGGATAATGTAATGCTTGAAGTCAGGAACTACTCAAAATCATACGGTGGCAAGAAGGCTGCAGATGATGTCAGTCTCCGGGTCATGGGTGGAGATATCTTTGGATTCATCGGCCACAACGGAGCCGGTAAATCCACCACCATACGTGCGGTGGTTGGCGTTCTGGATTTTACTGAGGGAGAGATCTTAATAGACGGTCATTCCGTTAAGTCAGAGCCTATGGAATGCAAAAGGATTACTGCCTATATCCCGGATAATCCGGACCTGTATGAGAACCTTACAGGAATACAGTATCTGAACTTTGTTGCAGATGTATTTGATATCGGTGAGTCAGAGAGGCAGGAGAAGATAAAAAAATATGCTGATACCTTCGAGATCACTGATGCACTCGGAGATCTGATCAGCTCCTACTCCCATGGAATGAAGCAGAAGGTTGCCATTATTTCGGCTCTGATTCATGAACCAAAGCTGCTTGTTCTTGATGAGCCCTTTGTAGGACTTGATCCTAAGGCTTCCTTTGTGCTGAAGGAGATCATGCATGAGATGTGCAAGAAGGGCACGGCTATTTTCTTTTCAACCCACGTTCTTGATGTGGCAGAAAAACTCTGTAACAAAGTGGCCATCATCAAGCAGGGAAAGATCATAGCCTCAGGGACCATGGAGGAGCTTACTGAAGGTCACTCCCTGGAGGAGGCCTTCCTTCAATCTGAAGGCCTGGATACAGATAGTACAGGGGCGGAAGGCCCGGAGGCGGACAATGAAAAATAAGAATCTCCTTCTTTTGAAGACTCTTTTGTTATCCACCAGTCAGAAGAATATTTATAGAAATACCACCGACAAAAAGAAGAAGAAAAAGATAGTTGGAAGTACAATCGGCGCCTGTATCATCTATGCCATGATAATGATCTACAGCATGATGATGTGCTTTGGCTACGGGGGTGCCGGGATGATAGATTCGGCGCCGGTTATGTGCGCCTTGATCGTCAGCAGCATTGCCTTCATGTTCACCTTCTTCAAGACGAACGGATACCTTTTTAATTTCAAGGAATATGACATGCTTATGTCACTTCCCTTTGAGAGTAGCAGCGTTGCAGGATGTAAATTCCTGTATATGTATATAAAGAGCCTTCCCTGGTACCTTTCCATATCCCTTGCCATGATGGTTGGCTACGGAATCTTTGCCAGGCCTTCCATACCCATCTATCTGATGTGGATCGTCCTGTCTTTTGTCCTTCCTGTTATTCCGATGCTGTTTGCTTCGTTCCTGGGCTTTCTGATTGCCAGGGCCAGCGCGGGCTTCAGGAAGACCAACATTGTTCAGACCATACTTACCTTCATCTTTGTGATCTTTTGCTTCTCACTGCGTTATATCATTGATGCGGTTTTCAAGGATGATAAGGTTCAGGCTACACTGGAAAAGACTTCTGAGATAACGGAAAAGGTCGGAAGAATATACTTCCCCGCAGGATGGTTTTCCGATGCCATAACAAAGGAAAATGTTCTGACAGCTCTTTTGCTGATCGCTGTAAGCGCGCTTCTATTCACAGTGCTGTTCCGCGTGGTGGGACGGTCCTATAGGAATATCAACTCAGCTCTTAAAAATCATGCAGCTGCCAGGAAGTACAAGATGACAGGGCAGAAGAAGAGGAGTGTGGTTCGGGCCTTGGCCTATAAGGAATTTAAGAGGATCATTGCTTCAACAACCTGTACCGTTAACGGGCTGATGGGAGAGCTTCTGGCACTGCTACTTGGCATCTTCACACTCTTTATAGGCTTTGATAAGCTGGTGGCTATAGTGACTCAGGATGCACCCTTTGACCCCGGGATACTTCGCCCCGCCATTCCTTTCATTGTATATTTCCTGATCGGAATGGTGGCTACTACGGCGTTTACTCCGTCCCTTGAGGGAAAGAACTACTGGATAGTTCAGAGCCTTCCAATCACAAAGAAATCTCTTTATCAGGGGAAGATGCTCTTTAACATGTATGCCACGGTTCCCTTCATGGCTTTTGCAACACTTTGCTTTTGCTTCTCCGCAAGGACTTCGGTGCTGGAGACAGTTCTTTACCTGCTTATGGGATTTATTCTTTGCGGATTTTCTTCAGCCTATGGGTGTGTTTGCGGAATTAAGCATATGCGCCTTGACTGGGAGAATGAAGTGGAGGTGGTCAAGCAGGGAGCGGCTGTTGCCGTATATATGCTTCCAAACATGTTCGTGGTGATGGGACTTACCGTGCTGGTGGTATTCCTTGGAACTAAGATGGATCACATTTTGCTGACATTTGTCTTTATGCTGATAGCGCTTTTGCTTGCTCTTATCAGCTACTTCAGGGCACTGGCTCTGGCAGAAAAAACCTGATACGAAAAAAGGCCGATCTCCCTTTTCGGGGGACCGGCCTTATATTTTTTTATCGTGCCTTTAAAGAACTTTGGATAAGAAGTCCTGAAGACGTTTGCTCTGGGGATTCTCGAAGAATTCCTTCGGAGTGTTTTCTTCAAGGATGTTTCCTTCATCCATGAAAAGAACTTTTGTCGCAACTTCACGTGCAAAACCCATCTCGTGGGTTACTACCACCATGGTCATCATCTCTTCAGCAAGCTGCTTCATAACATCTAAAACTTCGCCGACCATTTCAGGGTCAAGAGCAGAAGTGGGCTCGTCAAAGAGCATTACCTCAGGGTTCATGCAAAGGGATCTGACAATGGCAATTCGCTGCTTCTGACCTCCGGAGAGAGATGCAGGATACACATTTGCCTTATCCAGAAGATTTACTCTTTTAAGAAGCATGGTCGCCTTATCTTTTGCTTCTGTTTCACTCATGATACCGAGCTTTACAGGAGCTAAGATGATGTTGTTCATGACCGTAAGGTTGTTGAAGAGATTGAAGTTCTGGAACACCATTCCCATGCGGGCTCTGACCTTATTGATGTTGACCTTGGGGGCTGTGATGTCTTCGCCGTCGAAGAATATCTGCCCGGAAGTGGGGCGCTCTAAGAGGTTAAGACATCTAAGGAAGGTACTTTTTCCTGAACCTGACGGTCCAACGATAACGATCTTTTCGCCCTTTTCAACCTTGTAATTGATGCCGGAGAGGACCTGAGTTACGGTTCCGTCAGGATCTTTAAATTCTTTGTGCAGATTCTTAACGTCTATCACTCTTGCGCATCCTCCTTTCCAGCTTATTAAGCAGTATTGTCAGTATCTTGATGATGATGAAGTAGATTACAGCTGCGCCGATAAGAGGCATGAAGGCATCATAGGTCCTTGATGCTATCTGATTGGCGACACGGGTAAGGTCTGCAAGACTAACGTATCCCACGATGGCTGTCTCTTTTATCAGAGTGATGAATTCGTTGCCAAGGGGCGGGATGACGTTCTTGATGGCCTGGGGCAGAACTATGTATCGCATGGTCTTAACCTTGGAAAGACCAAGGCTTCTTCCTGCTTCCATCTGACCCTTGTCCACAGCCAGGATTCCACCTCTGACGATCTCCGAAACATAGGCTCCCGAGTTGATTCCAAAGGAAAGGGAAGCAACCAGGATTCCGTTATTGGAGGATGCCATGATAATGAACCACATGATAAGGAGCTGCAGTACACTGGGTGTTCCCCTTATTATATCCACGTAAATGGTGGCTATGTAATTAAGAAGTGTGGGCTTTCCGTCCTCAGTGGTGGACAGCTTCATAAGGGCTGTGATTGTGCCGATCAGGATTCCAAGGATTCCTGCAAAAAGCGCAATCTCAAGGGTAATCCCAAGACCTGAAAGATATAGCTTCCAGCGATCACCGGTTATAAAAGCTGCAACAAAACGTTCATTTAAAGTCATTTACTTTTGATCACTCCTCGATGTATTTTGAAACGAGACTGTCATAGGTTCCGTCTGCCTTAAGCTCTTTTAATGCAGAATTGATCTTCTCTGCAAGCTCTGTGTCTCCCTTAGGAAGTGCAATAGCGTAGTTCTCAGGCTCGAAATCAAACTGCTCACCGCCAAGGACATCTACCTTGTCAGAGAACTGTGCGCCAAATACCTCTGCTGGGTTCTTATCTACGATAACGCAGTCAACACGACCGTTATTAAGATCGTTTACAGCATCAACTGCCTTGTTGTAGGCTGAAACCTCTGCGCCTGGAATCTCGTCTGCGATGAACTCACCTGTTGTTCCAAGCTGAACACCGATCTTCTTGCCTTCAAGGTCAGCAGCAGTAGCGATGTCTGATCCTTTTGCAACAAGAACGTTCTGAACTGCCTCGTAGTAAGGCTCGGAGAAATCTACCATGTTCTTACGCTCTTCAGTTACTGTCATACCGGCGATGGCAACATCGATCTTGTTTCCGATGGAAGATACCAGAGAATCAAATTCCATATCCTGGATCTGAACCTCATAACCTGCCTTCTCGCCGATAGCCTTAATAAGTGCGATATCAAAGCCGTCCGGATTTCCGTCATCACCGACATACTCGAAAGGTGGGAAAGCTGCATTTGTTCCGACTGTAAGTGTCTTGCCTGTGCTTCCTGAATTACCTGAATCAGATGCTGCACTTCCGCATCCTGCCAGTGCTGTTACTGTTACCATTGCTGCCAGAGCAGCTGCCAAAATATTCTTTTTCATATTGTCCTCCTCTTATGCATGTTTTTGTATATTTATACAGATTTATGTATAATATAGCAGAGTAGATAAAAAATATCAAGTAGAAGATATGGGGTGGACATTGGGACGGGGTTAGTGGTCCATTTTGCAGATCCGTTTAAAGATAAAAAGAGAGACAGACATAATGATATATGGTTAAATAATTGTAGGTCCAGATGTAATTTTTTTATCAAAATAACGAAAAGGAGCCTTCATTATGAACGACAACAATTCTGCTTTTGATTATGAACTTGCAACTGCGAACAAAAGAGCTTTGCAGGCGATGACTGCACTGTGTTCCATCATTTCCCTGGCTTATCTTCTGGAAATAGTAAAGCACACCCGTAGTGTAGGTTATGTAGTCATTGTTATTATCCTGAACGTGATACCAAATGTCCTGGGATGGGCTTCTTATGCCAAGAAAAATGACACAACACTTGTTAAGCACATTGTTGGTGTCGGATATGCCATCATGTACACCTTCGTACTTATGACGACATCTAATCTTCTTGTTTTCACATACGTTATTCCTATGCTCATCATCATTTCGCTTTATGATGACGTCAGATACACTACGATTATAGGAGTTGGAGTTGTGATCGTGAATATCATAGCGATCATACTTGAGCTTAGGAGCGGTGTTATTGAAAATTCCGCTACAGCTGAGATCCAAGGCCTTGTTATGGTGATGATAACAATCTATCTTTTCCTGGTAAGCAAGACCAATCATGCATTCCAGATAAGACGTACAGAGGAATTTCAAAAGATCAACGATCACACGAATTCTCTTTTGCAGAGCATTCTGAATGTGTCCGACAAGGTGACAAATACTGCCTCGGATCTCGCAACAGAAATGCAGACCCTCCAAGATTCCATAGGTTCTACCATTGATTCAATGGAACAGGTTACTCAGGGGACGAACGAGTCCGCCAATGCTGCACAGGATCAGCTTAAGCAGACCAATGAGATTTCAAGCCATATAGGAAATGTGGAAAGTTCTTCAGACGTGATCACGAAGAATGTCAGCGTTGCAGCAGAAGCTGTCGGAAACGGACAAAATAACATCAGCAGAATGACGAGCCTTACCCAGGAAGTAGATTCTGCCGGAAAAGATGTAAAACAGGCCCTTGATACCTTCCAGAAAACAACGGAAGAGATGAACTCCATCACGGATATCATCACTAATATCGCATCTCAGACAAGACTCCTTGCACTGAATGCATCAATCGAAGCTGCCAGAGCAGGCGAAGCAGGAAAAGGCTTTGCAGTTGTTGCATCCGAGATTTCCAACCTGGCCGGGCAGACCACTGAGGCAACCGATAATATCACAAAGCTTATTGGCGGAGTAGTGGATCAGGTAAGCAATATGGTTGAAACCATAGAAAAGCTTTTAGTTGCCGGTGAGGAAGAGAGCAAATGCGCTGCAGACACTGCTGAAAGCTTTGCACAGATTTCAGAAACTGTGGAAATCATCAAAACACATACCGCGGATCTTGATAGCATTGTTGGAAAGCTCTCTGCTGCAAACGAAGGCATCGTAAACAGCATACAGACTGCTTCGGCAGTTACCCAGGAAGTTACGGCACACGCAACCGGAACTTATGAAGCCAGCAGACAGAATCAGGGAATTGTGGAGAAGATAAATCTGCTCGTGCAGGATCTTAATGATGATGCAGAAAAGTTGAAGGCTGGCAGAGAATAGGCCAGGCAGAGAAACGGACCTAGGGGACGGGCTTATCTAAATTATTTAATTGTTCAGGGGGTACCTATTCTTGATTATTATTCCCATAACTATTGAGAGCTGATAGAGTCTGACAATGAAGAGATTTCCGAGGATGTTGACGGGAGTATAAGGCCTCGGGAAGACAATGTGGAAGCGATCAGAAGCATAGTGTTTCATAGGCTTACTATACGCGTTTTTCTATATTCTGAGGGCGTCAGATCATATATTTTTTTAAATACTTTCAC
>DFGW01000093.1 GCA_002372465.1 Butyrivibrio sp. UBA3740 | reverse complement strand
GGCATATATGCAAAGCACGTCGGAACCGTTTGCCGTGTTTCTATAGACAACACCGTTTCTTATGACATAGCCACTTTCCTGAACTCCGTAATAGTCTCCGTTTATGGCCAGCACAGCATCGTTATCTTCTGCGATAGAGGAAGTTGTTGCCGTCACATTTTTTCCATAGGTGTCATCTGCGAAAGCGGTCTTTAAATACCTGGTAGAAGAGAGGGTTACGTCTGCAACGTAGATCTTAGTGTCATTCTGATAATAATCAGACAGGGTTATGGTGTAGTCATCTGTGGATACGGTATTTTCTCCCGAATATTCGCCGGCTGAATCTAAAACGGCAGATGAAGAAGTGGTATCATCTGACGTGCCATTTGTTTCGGCAGATGAAGAATGTTGCCTCCCGGACCCTTTCTTGTGTTTGGATGTGGTGCTGTCTGAGGATGCCTCAGAAGTATTGGCAGTCCCTTCTGATTGTGCGGAGCCATCTGTCAAAAGATCTGTTTCTTCATCAGAAGTAACAGAAGAATTTTCAATATCTGCAAACATTGCTGTGTTCATTTCCGTAGCATTTGTATTATATCCTTTGCTGATAACAAAGGTGTCCAGTGTGATGTAGAGTGTAAAGGCCGTTAGCAGGACTGTAGAAAATACCGGCCAAAGATTCTTTTTCGTGCCCGATAGCAGCCCCTTGTAAATCAGGAATGAATCCTTTACGGCATTAAAATGTGAGGACTCATTGTTACCAATATATACAGTGCTTATCCAGACTTCTTTTATCGCAACGCCTTCTCTGGGAAGCGCTGTGAGCATGTTCATTTCGTATTCATAGCGTGATCCATCAATATCTATAAGTCGCGTGATAAGCTCATCGCTAAATGCCCGCAGTCCTGTCTGGGTATCATAAACACTGATTCCTGATGAAAGTCTGTAAACAAATCTCGTAATGGCATTTCCGGCAAGGCTCTTAAAGGGCACCTTGCCTTCCATTTTACGGCTTCCGAGAATGAGGCAGGAGCGATTTTGTTCAGAGGTCTGAGCCACTCGAATCACATCTTCGATCCTATGCTGTCCATCTGCATCAACAGTGACAATTGTATAAGGAGCTTCATAAATGCTGTTTATGAATTTAAGACCTGTTTTCAGTGCTGTACCTTTTCCCCGGTTTTTCTCGTGGCATAGTACTTTGGCATATCTCGAAGCCTCTTCAAATACTCTGATGCAATCATCTGAACTGCCATCATTTACGATGATTATTTCAAAACCCGCGTCATATAGCTGCCTGACAATTGCAACCATTTTGTCATCCGGCATATAAGCAGGAATAAGGGCAATTCTCTTCATATCAGTGTTACCTCCTTCAATTTGCTATTTGCATCTTATGGGAAAATTGTATTCGAGAATCCTAAAAAGAACTTAAAAGAAATGGACCACAACCCCCAGGTCCATTTTGGGGCAAACAGAAAAAGGAAAGCACGAATGCTTTCCTTTTTTAGTAGCGAGAAGGGGACTTGAACCATTTGTTCTCCCGTAAACAAGTATAAATACAGGGCCTGCGGCTTCATCATCAAAAAGATTAATCAAAGATTAATCAAAAATTCTTAACTATCTTATCCTGACCACGACCGCTGTACACAAACCTCAAAATGACAATCTGTCTATTCTCGTCATCTATGAGATAGTAGGCTATATAGTTCTTTACAATAAAATGCCATACATCATTTCTCTTCAGAAATTCGTTTTCAACAATCTTACCTGTCTCTGGGCGTTTGCAGATTTTTTCAAGCTGTGCCTCCAACTCATCAGCCAAGTCTGATGCAGCATCAGGATTGTTCAAAGTATCACTGATATATGAGAATGTAAGATCGATATCAGCTTCGGCAGATTCGGTAAAAACATATTCATAGTTCTTAGATGCCATGTTTCTGCCTTAGTTTCTTCAAAGATTCCTTGCCATTAACGACCTTGCCGGCTTCATAATCTGCAATGCCTTTATTCACAAGACTTGCTTCATTGATTTTTTGCATGGTCCGCTCATAATAGTCAATATCCATTACTACAAGCCTTCCATATCCGTTCTTGGTGACAAATACTGGTTCATTGGATTCTGCACATAAGCGCTCGATTTCTACAGTATTTTTTAAATCTCTCATTGGAACTATCTGCATAATATTTGCTCCTTTCTGTGGCTAAATTATACATCATATATGGACACATAACAAGTAATCGTGTTGCTTAAAAAGCAAGTGGTATAACAAAATTGTTAGTGTAATTATTCGAAAAAGCATGATGAAGAGAGTTGTTTTTTGGATATTGAATACAAAAGAGGAATGCGAGACATTAGACGAGAAGTTCAAGCATCCTGATTAGATTGTTATATGCCCGAGATATGGAAAAAACTGTTTTTTACTCAAAGAAGTAATAGCTTTTCAGTCAGATGCGAAACAAAACACTTACTAAAGATGAAATTGATGACATTGGCGCTGCAGCCATGCAAAGAGGGAAAAGCATAAATCTATATTTGATGGATGGGGACGTAAGTGGCCGTATTAAGTGTACCCTTGCGAATTGGACTGGATTAGCTTTATGTTCTCTTGGAGGATATCTTGTTTAATTCACCATCCGGTGCGTCAGCTTTTGTTTGCGCATCAAGTACAAACGGTAATTTAGAGTGGAAAACTGCGGATGGGATTACATTGAAAGAACTGGAAGCATTGAAAAAAAGAAATAATCCTGAGCCGCTGCTTGACTTCATTTGATACTTTTTATGTTTGCGGTCATGAAAATAACCCCTGGTCGTTGATTCAACATTTAAATCTGTGATTTGCAGTCAACAAAAATCAGTCCATCTGTTGACTTATCAGCTACAATACTTCATTTGAGGTCAACAGTGTACATTCTACATGGTTGACTCATCGGTGATTATCGCCAATTGAGGTCAAGCAAGAGCTTTAAACGTGTTGACTCCAAAGGCAAAAACAGTGATATGAATCATTCCCTGGAGTATTCCACCCGGAATCATCAACCCAGAGTCTGGCAGAAATCACATACCACCAACGCTGTTTTGCTATAAACATTCTTACGGAGAAATCTAACCCTAGCAATTCAATAAAATGGTCCCTTGACTTAAGTCCCCAGGGACCATTTTACCTATACACACAATCGAGTAGGCTGACTCCTACTCGATTATGCACACAGACATTCCGCACTTCGTGCTCCATGTCCTTACGACCGGCAAATGAATTTGTATGCAAGCATCCATTCGCTTGCCGGTCTTGTGCATCAAAAAAGGAAAGCAACGAATGCTTTCCTTTTTTAGTAGCGAGGGGGGGACTTGAAACATTAGTTCTCCTGTAAACATGCATTAACACAAGGCTTGCGGCTTCATCATCAAAAAGATTAATCAAGAATTAATCAAAAAGAGTGAACATAGAAGGCTGAAAGAGCCTCTTTTGTTCTGCAAACACAGATTTCTAAGAGATAGTGACACTTTCCCCGATGAAATATAGTTTCGTTTTGGCTCAAAAAATCGTTTAAATCTGTTGTGGGTGAAATACTAAGTTTTGTATAATGTAAAAGACAGTTTATAAAAAATTTATTTTTGGAAACAGGGGTATGGGTTATGATAAAACTTGGTTACAGGGTATTAAGTGGAATAATGAGCTTTACGCTCATTTTCACGAGTGCAGGTGTTACGGGATTTGCTGCTGAATTTGAGAATGACAGTATATCAGCTATCAGCGCAGAAGACGAGGATCAGCAAGAGACCTCGGACGAGAGCACGATAGTAGACTATTCAGATCTTGAAAAACAGCTTCAGGATATTGAGCGCGGCAATTCATCTGATGAAATCGGGGATGACTTCGACGCAGAAGATGAGGATTTTGATGAGAATACCGGAGAGTTGGACGACGAAATCCAGTCAGACAGCGATGCTTCAGTTGAAGAAGATATAGAGGATACTCAGAATATCGAAAAAGGCTCGCACCTTTTATCGTCTGATGAAGAAGCAGTCGTAGATCCTGAGATCTTAACTGCAGGTAAGTATGAGTATTACCTCGATGATAATGACTACGCTCATATTGTGCGCTTTAACGGCACTTCGGACAGGGAAGTCAATGTCCCGATAAAGCTGGACGGCAAGTTCGCAGTAGCTATAGAAGAGGGTGCTTTTTCAGGATGCAAATCACTTAATACCATAACCATTCCATTCTATGTTTCTTATATAAGCAACTATGCATTTAACTCATCTGTAACAATCAGGGCCTATCATGGCTCTGAGGCTCTTTTTTATGCCGAAAGAATGGGCTACTATTCAGAGAATCTTTCTGAGTTTGATTTTGCGGATGGAGTCCACGATTTTTCTGAAATTGTAAGATCACACTATTCTTTTATTTCCAAGTCAAAAATAGAAATTTCAAAACCTGAGGCGGACCTTTTGGAGACCGGCTCTGTATTTTATCTGCCTCCTTCAACAGAGATTCCAAACGGAGATGCTTTCAAGGTTCTTTCTGCTGAAGATAAGGGAGATTCTGTAGTCTTTTCCGTTGAAAGAGCTCTTGGAAGAGATGCACTTAATACGCTTGTTATCCATGATCATAATCTGGCTCCTGATTTTGCAAATGCAATTTACTATTTTGATACGGACGGAGACGGAGCTCAGGAAGCATACAAGGCTGAAGAGGTAACAAATGAGGATGGAAGCATCCTCATGTGGTCTAAACCTGACTTAGATCTTAATCATATAATCATCAATCCCGATCCATTGGGGGATGAACTTGCGGTTGAGGAATATACAGGCAATATAGGGAAAAACCTAAAGTACACTGTTAAAGCTGCAGATAAATTGTCTGTAGATGCTGATATTGATATTGACCTGTTTGGCTGGAAGATTAACGAATTCACCCTTACTTTAAAGAATGAAACTACTCTTGAAGGTAAAGTTGAAGGAAAGTATAAAGGCGAGATACAGATTGCTACAATTCCATTCCAGACCACCGGAATCGAGGATATAGGAGTCAATATTTATCTTTGCTTTGATGTATCCGGTGAAGTTTCAGTCAAGACTTCGCTGGCGTCTTCCGCCACACTGAAATATGCTTATGGCAGCTTTGCTATGGAACGCGATGTAGTTCCAACCGCCAGTGCTGAGGCGAAGGTTAATGGTGAAGTCTATTTAAGAGAGACCCTTGGATTACATGTAAATGTCCTTATTGAGGCAGATGCAGAGTTATTTGCCGATGAGGGTGTAAGACTGGAGATGGAGATCCTCAAGAAGACCATAAGCATTTTTGCGTTTTGTCGAGTGGGTGCTCATGTTTTAATTGAGGAATTAGACATTGATGAGGAAGTAACGACTCCGAACTTTGAGAAACTTATATATACAAACAAGGTAGAGGAGGAGAAGGAAAAAACATACAGAATAGGCTTTAGCACGGGAAAATCCGATGTATATCTTGCGCCATTAAATCTTCCTGCCGGAAGTCTTATTCCCCGTCCTGATATGACCAGTCACCAGGGTGAGTCTGTATATGGCTGGTATAAGGACAGTAGATATGTTCGGGAGTGGAATTTTAATAATGATAAAGTTACCGGAAACACTATACTGTATGCAAAATGGAAAAAGACACATAAGATAACTTATAAAGCGGAGGGTATTGCAGATTTCTATGCTACCGCTTTTGAAGGTGAATATATTGATTATCCTAAGAAGCCTTCGAAGATGGGATACATTTTTGATGGCTGGTACAAGGATGAGGAGTTCAAAGAAAGCTGGGGCTTCAATGTTGATAAGATGCCTGATGAAGACATCACTCTTTATGGCAAGTTTACTGAGATGCCGGGAAGAAATCCCTGGGAGCATGATGCTTCTTCAGAGGGCGATGAAAATGTAGTCCCAACATCAAAGTTTAGCTATTCCAAGATAAATGCGAATACTGAAATATGTATCACCGGATATACTGGAAACATAGAAAGAGTAGTTGTTCCTTCATCTATTTCAGGATACCCGGTAATTGAGATTTCTGAAGATGCATTTAAGGATCACACAGAGATTAAGTACCTGGAGTTTCCGGATTCCCTTAAGCGTATTTATCCGGGTGCTCTTGCAGGTTGTACTTCTCTTGAGGAGTTGAAAACACCGTTTTTACTTTCGGGAACAAGCGGTACCATGGGGTATCTTTTTGCCAAGCAGGAGGTATTAGAAGACACTTCTACTTATGCAGCGCTTAAAAAGGTTACGCTGACAAAAGTTACAGAAATAAAGGAAAAAGCTTTTTACCATTGGTCAAACATAGAAGAAATAGTTATTCCCGGCAATACAACCAGCATTCAGGCAAATGCATTTGATGGATGCAGCAGTCTTAAGTTTTTCAGGATGCCTGCCGGCTTAGTGGAAATAGGTGTGTATTCATTTAAGGATTGCAGTGGGCTTATCTCTTTTGCAATCCCTGAAAGCTGCACCAGTATAGGTTACGGGGCACTGAAAGGATGCACATCAATAAGAAGTTTGACTTTGCCTAATGTGAAGCGCATTAGCTGGTTGCTTGGTGTTGATGAGTCCAACATAGAAGGCAGAGAATATAATCCTTCTGATTTTGCACTAAGCAGAGTCTGCCTAACAAATTGTGATCGAATTAATACCATGGCATTTAAAGATTGGAGTCAAATTACTGAAATAGTACTCCCAGATACAGTAGTTATGATATATGACTACGCCTTTTCGGGATGTTCATCGCTTGTGTCAGTTAATATACCAGACAATATAGAAGGAATATATAAATATGCTTTTGAAGGATGCAGTTCACTTCAGAGAATACCTTTGCCGGATAAGCTGCAGAATATTGGTGAAGGAGCATTTAAGGATTGTAGTTCCCTGCGCTCTTTAAAAATTCCGGATTCGGTTCAAAGTATTGGTCTTGGTGCACTTGAAGGATGTACATCAATTGAAACAATCACCACCCCGTATATTTGTGGAATCGCATCAAATGTCACACATGTCAACAACACACTCGGCGCGTTATTTAACTCTAACGCGGAGGTAACTCATAGTGATGATAAAAAGCTGCCTTATTTTGATGATACGTCAAGGTATTCCTCCCTTAAAAAGGTTGTATTGACAAAAAGTCGAGAAAGAATACTTGCCAATACATTTAGAAACTGGAATAACCTTGAAGAAGTAGTTTTACCGGAAGGCATTTGTTATATAGAACAATATGCTTTTTACAATTGTGGAATTAAGTCAATTGATTTGCCCACATCTGTTTGGTATTATGACTCACATTCTTTCGAAAAAGCTTCACGATTAAAAGAGGTAACACTTCCCAAGAATGAGCGTGCTACAGTAATGGAATATGCTTTCAAGGATTGTACCTCTTTGGAGTCATTTACGGATGAAAATCAGGCATCACTCTGCCCTGGAAGTTTGGAGGGATGCACTGCTCTTAAGAGGATTGAAATAGGCCATGCGCCTGGAGGACTTGGGGGACTGTTTGGCAACGAAGATGATAAATATTTTGAGGACACTTCGGAATATGCAGCACTTAAAGAGGTGGTTCTTACCAAAAGCTTCCATGCAGATAATACATTTCGCAATTGGAACAACATTGAAAGAATTGTTTTACCAGAAGGAATAACCTCTATTCCCCAAGGAGCGTTTTATAATTGCACGGGACTTCACTCAATAACTATTCCTAAGGGCGTAACAAGGATTGATGAGGAGGCTTTTAATGGTTGCACAGGTATTGAGACCATAGAATTACCCTCAACGGTTACGCTTATTAACAAAAGAGCCTTTGCTAACTGCACGGCCTTACGAAGTATCACTATTCCGGAAGAATGTAAAAACATATATGATCTTCCCTTTGCCGGATGTACAAATCTTGAAAGACTTGTAGTTTACTCAAGAAGTAATTCATCACTTCAAAGCACGACTTTTTTGGAAGATGATTTTAAGGGAACAATCTATTGTTTCAAAGATTCTGATATTGAAAGATATGCGAAAGAGCATGGCTTTGCGGTAGTTAATATCGACACATCTTTTGCAACTGTCCGCTACTGTTTTAATAATGGTACGGCAGATAAAGAGGTTCGCGAAATTGCCGGTTCGACTTTTAAGCCCATTGGTGATCCACAAAATGGATATGCTACATTCACCGGATGGTATAAAGACGAAGCTTGCAAGAGCAAATGGAATTTTGTAAAGGATGTGCTCCCGGAGACAGGAGTCACTCTTTATGCCGGATGGACCAGGGGCAAAGGGGTATACGGCAACTTCTATGTTGATGCGTCTGATGGCTTTATCGTGATCACCGGATATGAAGGCACTCCATCTTCTATTACAATACCGGAAACCTTGGACGGACTTACGGTAAAAGAGATCGGTGCATATGCATTTGCTGATAATACTCTTTTAACAACAATTAAGATTCCAAAGACAATTACAAGAGTGGATTCGAATGCATTTTCCGGCGATACAAAACTGGCTACATTTACAGTAGCGGAGGAAAATGAAACTTACGCTGCGAACAATGGAGTGCTGTTTAGTAAAGATAACAGCAAGCTGGTTCTTTTCCCTCTTGGAAAGACAGGTTCCTATACTGTTCCTGATGGTGTAAAAGAGATTTCGGATGCAGCCTTCAGGAACTCTGCCCTGGAAGAAATCATTCTTCCCAGTGGACTTACAACGATAGGAAATCTTGCTTTTGATAATTGTAAGAGTTTAAAGACAATCACTCTTCCCGACAGCGTTGAAACAATAGGCAAATTTGCTTTTTCCAGAAGTTGCCTTGATTCAATATACGGGCCTGTTCAGAATGCGAAGATAAATTCTTATATGAAGAATTACAGTCTTCCATACAATTATTTCACTGTTACATTTAGTCTTGGCGATGATAGCGTTTATAAGATTAAACAAAGAGCAGGCGAATGTATTTCTGAAGATTTTAAGAATGAGCTAAATAAATTCAAGAAAGATGCTTACGAGATCAAGAATTGGAAGGTGACATCAACAGATAAGATTTGGGATTTTGCCAATGATAAGATGCCAGCAGAAGACTTGGCTCTCTATGCAGACTGGAATTGTGATTTTACTTATTCTGTTGTGGGCAGTGCAGTAACAATTACTGGAACGGGAAACAGTAAGACCGACTATATTATTCCGGACACAATTGAGGAGAAGATAGTTACATCAATTGCAGAGGGTGCTTTTGTTTCCGAGAATATTAAGTCTGTTACTATTCCTGCTACTGTTACGGCAATTGCGGAAGGTGCTTTTGCAAACGGCATCACTTTAGTAGGTGACAAGAATACAGAGGCTGAAAACTATGCAACCGGTCACAACGGCATTGAGTTTAAAGTCAGAAAATATGTACTTTCATTTGTTACCAATGGTGGATCTGATATAGATGATTGTTATTATGCTAAGGGCGAGGTAATATCAAAACCTTCAGATCCCATTAAAGATAATCATGTATTTGCAAACTGGTTTGCAGATGAAGAGCTGACTACCGGGTTTGACTTTGGGGCTGAAACTATGCCCGGACGTGATGCAAAGGTTTACGCGAAGTGGTATAAGCAGAACGAAAACATTGCCGACAATGAGTTTACGTATAAAAAGATTGGCGGAAAGCTTACAATTACCGGATATGGAGGAACAGATACATATCTTGTGATTCCTGCTTCCATAAACGGTACTCCTGTTAATGCCATTGGAGATAGCGCACTTCGGGATAATACTTATGTGCGCGAGATAACAGTACCGAATTCTGTTGATACTATCGGAGACTATGCTTTTTATGGATGCAGCAGGCTTGAAAAGCTTACAGTTAGTGAGGATGTTTCAAGTATCGGAAGATATGCATTTGCAAACTGCGGATCATTAAATAGCGTTGATCTGTCAGGATTTGCTGTAAAAGAGCTTCCTGAGGGCTTGTTCATGTATGATACAAATCTCTATGAAGTGGCACTCCCTGCAGGACTGGAAACAATAGGAAAATACAGTCTTGCCGGATGCACTTATCTTCAGGAAGTGAGCATTCCTGCGACAGTTACATCTATTAAGGATCATGCCTTCTACATGGACAGCACATTGGAAAGCATAGAGCTTCCTTCAGGTGTAACAACAATCGGAGAAGGATTTATTGATGGCTGCGACAGTATTTCTGAAATAAGAATGTCGGGACAGGGCTCAAAATTTACCGTTTCAGATGGAATTCTTTATCTTGGCAATCGACTTGTTCGATGCCCTGAGAATTACGCGGGTACAGTGAATATTCCTGCCTCAGTTACTACAATAGGAAAAGGGGCATTCAGGAATTGCGATAATCTTGAGAATTTTGCAATCCCGGAGAGCATAAGCACACTTGAGAGCGAGGCCTTTGAAAACTGCGATAGTTTCCATGTGCTCCTTGTTCCTGATGCTGTCACAGTCATAGGTTCAAATGCATTCTTTGGCAGCAGAGACCTTACACTTACAGGAAATAAGGGAAGCTACATTGAGACTTACGCAAAAGAGAATAACCTGAGATTCAAGTACGTGGGCGAAGAAGGAGACGATCCGACAAATCCTGATGATCCTGTTAATCCTGATGACCCGACGAACCCCGACGATCCGGTGAATCCGGATGATCCGGTAAATCCCGACGACCCCACAAACCCTGATGATCCCGTCATTCCGGATGAACCTGCGGATAAAGATTACCGTGTGATCCTCAGTAGGGATAAGGTTAGCCTTTATGTGGGTGAAGAGTATACGCTTTCCGCTCATGTGGATCCTGTGGCTCAAGGCGCACAGATCAGCTACACTTCAGGTAATGCTGCTGTGGCTACGGTTGCAACAGACGGAAAGATTACTGCAGTAGCAGCTGGAAAGGCTCTGATAAAGGCAACTGCAGATAATGCGATGTCTGCATACTGCGTTGTTACTGTTATGGAATCGGAAGTAGAAGAGGACGACACTCCGTACGGAAACGAGACCACTGCCGGAATCTGGGTTGCTGCACAGAGTTTTGAGTCTGAGATTCAGTACACGGGCGGCAAGATAACTCAGCAAAACCTCAGGGTTTATTACGGCAAGAAGCTTCTTAAAGAGAAGACAGACTATACAGTTGCATACAAGAACAATGTAAATGTGGCTGATTCCGATACGAAGAGTGCTCCTCAGCTTACGGTGACTCTTAAGGGCCAGTATCAGGGAAGTAAGGTTTACTACTTCAGCATTACGCCTGTGGATATCAGTAACACAGAACTTGTAACTGAGAATGGTCAGCTGACTGTTGTTTACAACAAAAAGGTTCAGCATCCAATTCCTGAGCTTTACTTCGCTGGGAAGAAACTGACAAATAAAAAAGATTTTGTCTGCGAATATCCTGATAGCGATACCTATTATCAGTATGTGAGCTCGTTTTGGACTCCCACAATTCAGGTGAAAGGAAATGGCAATTTCACCGGAACCAGGACTGTGGAGTTTAAGATTACTGAAGCTAACAAGAGCCTGTCCAAGGCAACGGTGACTATTGCACCTGCTAATTCTGCTGATAAAAAGATCTATTTCAAAGGCACATTACGTCCTTCAGATTTGAAGGCTACTGTAAAGCTGGGCGGTAAAGTTGTACCTCAAAGTTACTATGAGATTACATCCGTACCCGACAAAGTCGGAAAGGGTATTGTGACTGTCGAAGCAACGAATACAGGCAAGACTAACGGATACTTTGGATATAAGAATGTTTCCATAACTTCCTATGGAGACAGGAATATAAAAAATGTCACGGTTGAAGGTCTTAGCGCATCTGTAACATTTGACGGCGCAAGTGCAGCTTCGGCAAATGGAATCAGACAGAATATTGCTCTGAAATATAGCGGCGATCCATTGGTCGAGGGAACTGATTACACTGCATCTTACAGTGCAAACAAAAAGGTGGGCACTGCAAAGATAACGATAAAGGGCCTGGGAAGATATACAGGTTCATTGTCAAAGAGCTTTAAGATCACCGCTTGTACAGAGAATATTTCTGTTGATTATGATGACGAAATCTCTTTTGCTAAGGGCGGAGTCACTCCTTCAGTAAAGGTGACCTATGCTAAGGGTTCTGCTTCTGCGTACGTGCTAAACAGCAAAACTGATTATTCGGTTGTGATCAAGAACCGGAGCAATCTTAAACCCGGAACTATGGTGTTCCAGATTGCAGGTAAGGGTAATTTCAAGAATTATAAGTCGGAAGATATGCAGGTAACTGTAACTAAAGGAAATCTCAGAAAAGCGACAATGACCCTGACAGACAAGGCTGTTGTGGCAAAGGGAACCGGCTGGAAATCTTCTGTCAAGATTATGGATGTAAATGGTAAGGCTTTGGCTGCCGGAACAGATTATGACAAGAACCTTACATATTCTTATGACGGAATGGAAGAGGGACGTTTACCTGCGGCAGGAACCACAGTTTATGTGACAGCGGTTGGAAAGGGCTTCTATGAAGGATCTTCGCTGATGGGAAGCTATAAGGTATTCAAGTCAAATGTAAGTAAGCTTGCATTTGTTGTGGATCCTATGTCTCATACCGGAAGAGAGGTTGAGCCTAAGGTAGGAGAACGCATTCATGTTTATGCCAATGCGAAGGATGCGAAGAGTAAGAAAAATGAGTTGACACCGGCCACAGATTATATTGAAGTTGTCGGATATTCATCAAACATCAAGGTCGGAACAGCTAAGGTTACGGTAAAGGGTCTTGGAGACTTCGGTGGAACTAAGGTCCTGAACTTCAAGATCAACAAAATGGCATATGGAGATGTTGCGATAGCTGCCACATCAATTTTTTTTGACAAGAAGGCATTGAACCTGAGCAAGGCTGATCTTCCTACGGGGCAGATAGTAGCAACTGTCGGACCTGCTAAGGCATATAACAAGACTGTTATTTGGACAACATCCAATGCTAAGGTTGCTACTGTGGATAAAACCGGTCTTGTAACTGCTGTTGGACAGGGAAAAGCAACTATTACCGGAACTGTTCAGGGTACAAAAAAGAGTGCCAAATGTACAGTTAGTGTCGTAAAGTATACAAAATCCTATACATTGGAGGAGGTAACCTCCTGGGTAGCTGACGGAAGTATCATCCTTGACCAGGGACAGTATGAGGGAGGATATCTGCCGGCTCTGGCAAGTGATGAGGATATAGCGAAGGGTGCATACTTTGCCTATGCAGGCGATAAGTATTCCCTTACAACCGGCGATAGGTCTTATATGACAATCTATTCCGGTGGAAATCCTATAGGAATGGTTTATTCTCCCGGAAGAAACCAGGGTTATAGAAAAGTGTATCAAAAGTATGGACAGAAGGGACTGGATGCATTTATATATGCGCTTCATACCGGAGATTACTCTGATTTCTATAAGATAAGAGGCAATTGTATACCTCTGTATATGGATGCGGCATTTGGTCAGCCAAACGGTTATGATGGAGACTTTGACGGGGCATATCCGGTCCTTCCCGAGAGATTTTTGGTTGAAAAAACGCAGTTCTATAATAAGGGAAGTCATAGTGTCGACTATAGAGAGCACATAAACTATGATTCTTACTGGTCAGATAAGGTAAAGGCGGGTAAGGCACCGGAATTCAGAAATCTGGAGACAACGCCACTTACCAAGACAGAAATAAAGAATTACAAGCTTGCACCTGAAAATTATGTGTTCTTCGTGCCAGAATACTGATAACAAAAAGAGCGGTGGTAATCCTAAGGGATTATCACCGCTTTTTCAAGTGATTTCAGCAACTTATGTCAAACTTTAAAAAACTAATAAAACTAAAAAAACTAGCTAGTTTTTTTTAGGAGGCTAAACATGGATGTACTGCTCATTCTATAAGTTCTGCAGTTACAAGACGTGCTGACGAGGCTGGAATCAAGAAAACGTCAATTCATGAGATACGCAGAACAGTTTCTTCATATCTTAGGCAGGAACTTCCTATCAAAGCTGTAGCGAGTATGTTGGGACATCTGGAGACCACAAACGAGATCTGTTATAACTACGACATGTCTGAGAAATCAGAGAAAACAAGGGCTTTGACAGACCTTTCATCAAAATTAATCAAATTTTGCCCTGAATCACAAAAGCAAAAAAGAACCGGAAGTGCCTAAAATAAGGCATTTCCGGAACTTTAACCTTAGTAGCGAGAGGGGGACTTGAACCATTAGTTCTCCTGTAAACAAGCATAAACACAAGGCCTGCGGCTTCATCGTCAAATAGATTAATCAAAGATTAATCAAAACTTTTAAAACCAATTTACAGATTCAATAAGAAAAGAGCTCGATCATATGACAGCATACCAAAACGGTATGCTGCCTTTCTTTATATTTTTTTGTCATTTTGTTTACTTAATATTATTAATCGATTGCTAGAATAGTTATAGGTGGAAGTATACACTTTTTTGATTTCGACAAAGGAGACTAATCTCATTATGAAAAGAAATATGATCTGTAGGGCAATATGTGCATTGATTGCAATAAATGTGTGTGGATCTTCAATGCCAGTTTATGCTTATAACTCTGACATTGTAACAGAAGATAGTATAACTGGATTAGACGTGAACAATATTGGTCTTGAGCATGTAGATTCAACAGAAGACTTAGAAACAGATGAGGAAGAGCCTCTCGACGGAAATAAGGAAAACGATGAGAAATCGAATGAATTAGAAGATGGAACAATTCCTGATCTGCAGGATATACAAAGAAATATAGATGATGAAACGATAGCTGATTCGCTGGATATACAAGAAAATATAGATGATGTTATCGAAGAAGACGATGTAGAAGAAATAATCATTAAAGACGAAATGCTTCTTGGAGCTTCTTCGAATTCAGGAGAATGTGGCGAAGGAGTTATATGGGAATATGACGGAGAAACTTTAACTGTATCCGGAACAGGAATAATGACGAGTACTCCATGGCGAAGCATATCGCTTCCTATCAGAGGCAATGCTAAATCGATAGTCATTGAAGGTGGCGTAAATAATATTATGTCAGGAGCGTTTAAAGATTTTGATGCGCTATTGACGATAGAAATTAAGGATGGGGTCAAAAAGATTGAACAAAGTGCTTTTGATAGCTGCGACCTTTTAAGCACTTTGACTATTCCTACATCTGTCACTGATATGGGTGAATATGCATTTCGCAGTTGTCCTGAATTAACTCTTATTCATATTACTGGAGAAGGCAGTACATGGACTAATAATCTTAATGGTCCATTTAATAAAACCACCAATGTTAAGACAGTTATTCTTGACGAGGGCATAACTGAATTAGGCGATTATGTATTTAACGGTTTTGTTAATCTTAAGAATATATCACTGCCGGAAAGCATTGAGAAAATAGGTGGCGGTGCTTTTAGAGGATGCGTTTCACTTGAAGAGATTACGTTACCCGATAATGTTGATGTTGGCTATCAAGCGTTCTACGGATGTACAGGGCTTAAAAAAGTACATGGAACGTGTAAAATGAATTTTTATAATTACTTATTTGAAGGATGCTCTAGTCTCTTATCTGCGGGCCCAGTGGGTAGCGGATGTGATGTGGAGTATATGTGGGATGATAACACAGTATCCTATTATTTTCTTGACGCGCAATGTTTAGAAAGCATAACATTGCCTTCTGATACTGAAACAATAGGAGCGCAGTTGTTTTCTGGATGCAGTTCTTTGAATGAGATAAAAGGTCTGGATAATGTAACTGGTATTGGAAGTCAAGCCTTTTATGGCTGTATATCACTTACTTCTTTTACTGTTCCTGAAGGTGTAACTGAAATTGGCATTAAAGCATTTGAAGATTGTAGTGAGTTGGAATACATTGTTCTGCCAGAAGGAATAACTAGAATGTCCACTCCTTTTGTTGGATGTGTGAAACTGCTGACTGCAGGACCATATGGTGGTGGATACAATATTGAATACAAGTGGACTTCTGAAATTCCACATAATACATTTTCTTCAAGTTGTGTAGAATCAGTTGTTATATCAGAGTCAATTACTACATTTAGAGGCGCTGCCTTTTCTTCATGCGCTAATCTTGAGCGCATATACATACCCAAGTCGGTGGAAACAGTATATTCTAGTGGTCTTGAAAGCTGTAGCAAATTATGTACGGTGGGACCTTATGGCGGAGACTATAATATACAAATTGGGTGGGATACAAAAATCCCTGATAAAGCATTTTATAACAATACTGTCTTAACTTCTGTAACAATACCAGAGGGAATTACAGAGGTGGGGAGTGAAGCCTTTTCCGGGTGCACATCTGTTCAACAATTTATTATTCCTGAAAGTACAACAACATTTGGAACAGATACTTTTAAGGATTGTACGCAGATTAAATCAGCTGGTCCTATAGGGGGAGACTATGATTATCAGTTTGGGTGGACACAGTCTATTCCGGCTAGTGGATTGTCGATTAAGACGCTTGAAGAAGTTGTCCTTCCGTCAAGTATATCAAGTATTGGAAATAGTGCATTTTATGGCTGTAGCAATTTACCTAGTATATCTTTGCCATCTGATTTAGAAAGCATCGGACATGGTGCTTTTGCAGGTTGTAGCAGTTTATCAAGTTTAAACTTACCAATCGGAATAACTAGTATTGGACGATCTGCTTTTTTGGGTTGTAGTAATATTTCTAGAGTGACATTGCCAAGTGGTTTAACAAGTATTGGAGGCAGTGCATTCATGAACTGCACCAATCTTGAATATGTGAGTATTCCAGAAACTCTATCGCAGGTAGAAAGCAAAGTTTTTGAAGGATGTGAGAAATTAGTTTCAGTTGGACCTGTAGGGGGCGGTTATTCTATTGAGTATGCATGGACGGGCATCCTTCCAGACAATGCTTTTGCAGAAAACCAAAACATTCAATCAGCTGTTATTTCAAATGGCATTCATACTGTAGGTAATAATGCTTTTTATTCTTGTAGTGGTTTAAGTGAAGTCGAGTTCTCAAACACTGTCACACATATTGGAGATTACGCTTTTGGTCTTTGTGCGATAGAAGAGATTTCGCTGCCCAAAAGTTTATCTTCTATAGGGAAGTATGCATTTTATATTTGTAGCTCATTAAGTAAAGTTGATATGCCATCTGTATTAGATCAACTGGATGAAGGCGCTTTTGGCGCGTGCTATTCGTTACAAAGTATAGAGATCCCTTTGGGCATTACACAAATACCCCAAAAAGCATTTTGGAGATGCAACAGCATCAAATCAGTATATATTCCTGCATCCGTTACATATATTCAAGATGATGCCTTTTTAGATTGCTCATCGTTAAGAGAAGTATTTTATGGCGGGACACAGAGTGAATGGGAAGATATAATCATTGGAACAAATAATACGTATCTTTCCAATGCTGTAATCCAGTATGAGTACGGGACAAATGAGTATTATACAGTTTATTATGAATCATTTGGAAAAAAACTTGATACATCTACAAGTGTAAGGTATCGCTGTAAATATGGTGAATTACCGGAACCAGAAGAAAGAGTAGGATATGAGTTCATAGGATGGTATACAGAAAAAGATGGTGGATTGCGTGTTACATCAGATAGCATAGTTGAAGTCATTCAAGACCATACTCTTTATGCGCATTGGAATGGACATGAATATATTGTTTCATTCAATGCTAATGGAGGAGTAGTAGACGTTGACTCTATCAACGTGATCTTTGGAGATGAATATGCCGTTCTTCCCATCCCTGTTTTAGAAGGTAAATATTTTGCTGGATGGTTTACGGAGCGAGAAGGTGGCCAGCTTATTACTAATGAAACCGTGGTTAACATGGCATCAGATCATGTACTTTATGCATACTGGACAGATGCGAGACCAACAGGTGTGTCCTTAAATTATGATGTCGTATCACTTAACGTAGGAGAAAAAAAGACTCTAGTTGCTGAGGTGTACCCAGTTAATGTTGATAACCCTGTATTCTGGATTACATCAAATGAGGCGATTGTACAGGTAAGCAATGGGGTTATAACTGCAGTTTCATCAGGGAAAGCCATAATATCTGCTAGAACAGTAGATGGGATGAATGTTGCTTTTTGTGAAGTAACAGTTGTCAATTCTGATGTTATCAGTGATCCTGCCGTTTCAGAATTATTTGCAGCCCCGGAAGGTTTGTGGACAACTGGAATAGAAGAATCTTATGCCTATACAGGAACTAAGATTACGCCTATTCCTAAGGTTTACTACGGAAATACTTTGTTAAGAAACGGTTCAGAATATGCTGTTTCATTTAAGAATAATGTAAACGCTGGAACAGCAATTATTACTATAACAGGAAAAGGTAATTATTCCGGTAAATGTACAAAGACATTTACTATTACACCGCTTGAATTGCAGGATAACGATATTGACGTTGCCTCAGGAGTGGAAAACAAAAATAAAGCGGTAAAGCCAGTGGTGGTTGTGATTCATAACGGAATTCAGCTTAAGGAAAAGAAAGACTATGTATTGTCCTATGAACCTATTTATGCAGTAGGATCAACCGCTGTAAGTATAACAGGCATAGGAAATTACACAGGAATCATTAAGAAAGACTTTGTAGTAAGGGCTAAAGGCACAGCATCAATTAAGAGCGCTACTCTTGTTGGCTTAAAGAAGAGTTATACATTAACAGAAATGGAGAATTTGATTGAAAATAGTTCTTCTTTGGCGGTAAAGATTGGAAAGAAGGAGGTTAATCCGGGAGATTATACTTTCAAATTTGAGAATTGTAATAAAGTTGGAAAAGGCACAATAGTAATTCAACCATCGGACACAGGTATATATGTGGGTGAAAAGAGAGTGTCGGTTACAATTACGGGAACCAAGCTTGGAAGTGTTATTCTCTCACCGGGTGTGACCTACAATGGCAAGGTACAGGAGCCTTCTGTAAGTGTATACACTGGAACAAAAGGAACCGGTAATGAGATATCTAGTGATTGCTATAATGTTTCATACAATGTGAGTCCAACAAATGCGGCAACTGTGACGGTTTTTGTTACAGCAAATGCGGAAATGGGTTATACCGGAAAGCTTACAGCAAAATATAAAATTTCGCCTCTTTCCATAAATGATGAAGGAATAACAGTATCTGTTCCGGATGACATATATTATTCACAAGGCGGTGTAAAGCCATCTCCTCTTGTGAATTACACTAATGGTGAAAACACGTGGACACTTAGAGAAGGCTTTGATTATACAGTGTCTTATGCAAATAATACAGCTGTTGGCGGTAAGAAGGTGCCTACGTTCACTATCACAGGAAAAGGAAATTTTACCGGAAAGAGAGCTGCGCAGGTATTTGCTATTTCCAAGAGAAACATTAGTTCTTTGTCAATGGCTTGTACAAATGTTGTGGCAAATGACAAGAAGAAAGGAACATATTATTATTCAAAACCTGTAATCTATGATGTCAATGGAAAAACGCTCAAGGAGAACACGGATTACACTGTAACATACACTAATCTGCTTACCGGGCAAGCTATAGGAAAGCAGGATGTTCTACCTGTTGGTACTACTATAAGGGCTAATATAGTAGCTAAAGAAAAGAATTATACGGGTAGTGCGCAGATTGACTATGAAGTTGTTGCATCAGTCAAAAATGTAAATGCTGTTAAAGCTGGTAAGATTGCAAATCAGTACTATACAGGCAGAGCTATAGAACTTGATTATATTCCATTAACCTTCGTTTCGGGAAGCGGCAAAACAAGAGTAGAAACAGCCCTTGTTGAAGGTGACGATTATGTTGTGACTTCATATTACAACAATGTCAAGAAGGGAACAGCTTCTCTTAGGATAGAAGGTCGTGGTGAATACACCGGTTCCAAAATCATATCATTTAAGATTGTTGCTGCTAATAACTTTAACGCTTGGCTTGGAACATATAAAAATGGAGAGTTGGTAGGATTTGCCGCAACATCTGTAACGATGCAGGACGAAAATGTAATTATCGGTGGCAAAGTTACGATGTCTCCAATTTATGGACCTAAAAAGTGCGACATTCCTGAAGTTACATGGAAGAGCAGTAATACAAAAGTGGCTACAGTAGATAAGCATGGAAATGTTACTGGTAAATCTAAAGGAACGGCTAGAATAACTATCACTTCTAACGCAAACAAAGCAGTAACTACGTCATCACTCGTAACCGTAGATTAGCCATATGTTCAGGAAAACACTCCTTCTGATACTTATTCGTGTGGGTCTAACGTAGCGATAAAAAAGCTCGTAAATAGTGGCGGAGGAACAACAGGCTATACAAAAACGTTTACGCCCAAGACAAGCCAAGTAAAAGTATCTAAATGTACTGTTATTGTGAAATGATAATTCTAAAAATGGTGCAGAAAATATATGGATTAGTTTGAAAACTTTGATGTGGATCCAGAAACCGTAATGGCGAGAAGCTGTTACGGTTTTTGCTTTTTATTTGATGCTTACTTTATGTCTTGATTATTCGATAGTATGTGCTATGATTAAATGATTTAACGATGACGTTAGATGGGTGGCTTGGGATAAGAAGGAGATAAGAACTATGCACAATTTTATTTATGTTACTGAGAAGGAAGCCAAGCCATACAAAGATAAGCTCATTGAAATGACTCTGGAATTGCAAGACCTGATACGGGAGTATTTCACCTTTCAGTTTCATTTCATAGGCAGTAGTGAGCGCAACATGATTACTTATGATCCTAAGACAAACATAGGATATGATTTTGACATTGATTATGCGATTAATGACTTTGAGGAAGAATATAGCGCATCCGAAATTCATAATATCATTATCACTGGTCTACAGAAGCTATACTTAAGCTATGGTTACAACAAAATCGAGGATTCTACAAGAGTAATCACATTAAAAAGGGTTGATCCATTTTCATCAAGGGTTTTGCGCAGTTGCGACATTGCCTTGATCAATGAGTATGAAGAAAATGGGGAATGTGGACAAGAATACATACGCCACAACAAAAAGACGAATATTTACATGTGGGTAAAGAGGTCCTCTCCTTATAAACTGGGAGAGAAGATAGATTACATAAAAAACAGCGGTGATTGGAACCTTGTTCGTGAATTGTATCTGGATAAGAAAAACTATAATGATGATCCCAATAAGAAATCGAGATCACTTTATGCAGAAACCGTTAAAGAGATTTATGATAGGGTAAATGCGAAGAAAATATAGTTTAGACATTTTGGAAATTGATAATGTTCATTAAAGCTAAATACGCAGTATGCCGGAAATGGCATACTGCGTATTGTTTTGACTCAAATATTTAGAATTCACCATCATTCGGATTTATGAAAGTAATTCATAGATTTCGTTAATCCTGACTGATCTAGTATAAAATTGTCTACTCCTTCTCTAGGATTTTTCCAGGTCTTTCCTATTCTAAAGGCAGGAATCTGATGTGATTCCAACAACTTGTAAGCAGTATTATTTCCGATTCCTAATAGTTCACATAACTCTTATCAAGCATTTCTATACTGTCAACAAATGTACACATTTTTCCATTACAAAGAGAAAAAGCGAAAGCCTGATAAATACAGGTTTTCGCTTTAAAAAAGTTAGTAGCGAGGGGGGGACTTGAACCCTCGACACCGCGGGTATGAACCGCGTGCTCTAGCCAGCTGAGCTACCTCGCCATATGTGTCGCTGTCAATCACAAGCGACTAGAATAATATACCTCTAAGAGATATTCATTGTCAAGCATATTTTTGAAAAAAATCCAATCAAAAAATCCAATGATTTCTCAGCCATACAAGGAGAAGATATTTTTTGTCGGCGGTACGTTAATCCATGTATAATTAATACTATGGAGTGAGATACTATGACAAAAAGACGGGATTATCTGTGGCTATTTCTTTTCTTTATAGTGTTCATCAATGGATTCGAGGCGGGGGGCTATCAGGCCAGCCTTTATACCATTGGCCAGATATATGATCTGTCCATCACCAGGATGGGCATATTTGCGTCGGTTGAACTCCTTGCTACCATGCTGGCACCACTTGTTCTTGGCAGCTGGGCAGATCGAAGCGACAAGCTCAAATGTATCCTGATACTTCTTGGTATTCAGGGCGTATTTTCGACGGCTATTTTTTGCAGCAATGTCCGGGCAGTATTTGTTGTGGGCATATTCTTTCTGGGGCTTACAACAAGTGCCCTTCAGTTCATCTCTATCGCCGCTCTGGCCGAAGTCTATCCCTTAAGTGGTAAAAGAAAAATCGGCTTTATGACCTCCATGTACGCACTGGGAGCCTTTGTTTCGCCGCTTTTTGTGGGGTTCTATTTAGGGCTTGGCGTAAGCTGGAGAACTCTTTTCATCGCCCTGGCAGTCGGATCTGCAATTGCCTTTATAGGAACAATGATGAACAGGCAGGGGAGCGGAGAGAAGGCACCCAAAGAGGGCGACGAAAACTTTGATGGAAAAACATTTGTTATCCTTGGAGTACTACTCCTGTGCGTGGTTATGTGCATCTATGTCGGCTTTGAGAACGGCTTTGCTTTCTTTGTGGACACTCTTTTTACAAAGGAGCTTAATTCAAATTCAGGCAAGTTAGCCCTGTCCATCTTCTGGGCGGTTATGATTCCCGCCAGGGTGCTGGTAGGTCTTTTCTCAAAGCACGCTAAGAAGATCCTTCTTGTAGCCGTGGTGGCCATTCCTGTGATCACTGCCATAATCGCCTTTACGAACAGCCAGTATCCGGTCATGGCTCTTTGCATTCCTCTTGGATTTGCCAGCGGAGCCATATACCCAAGCGTTCTGACCATACTTATGAGGTTTTCCGGGGACAAGAAGGCTATTGCAACAGCTATGATCACAGTCTCTACCGGCATAGGCGGAGTTGTGTTTACGGCACTTACAGGCTTTATGGCGGATGCACTTGGCATGCGAAACGCCATCATGTGCCTTGGAGCGTTCTTTATACTGTCACTTATTGCAGTTCTCTCCCTGAGTGCAGTGGAGAAGAACAGCATAACATAAATTTTAGGAGGCAAAAGAAATGTGGGCTTACGAAACATCTTTTTATCAGATCTATCCTTTGGGCTTTTGCGGAGCACCCTTTGAAAATGATGGGAAGCAGGAGCACAGGATACTTAAGGTTTTGGACTGGATTCCGCACCTTCAAAAGCTGGGTGTTGGAGCAGTTCTGTTTAATCCTGTCTTTGAGTCAGACACCCATGGCTATAACACTAGGGATTACAGGAAAATCGATGTGAGGCTTGGAACCAATGAGGATTTCAAGAAGGTCTGCGATGCACTTCATAAGAAAGGCATCAAGGTAGTTCTGGACGGGGTATTTAACCATGCCGGAAGGGGATTTTTTGGCTTTAAGGATGTCCTGGAAAAGAGATGGGACTCCCAATACAAGGACTGGTTCCATATAAGCTTTGACGGCAACAGCAACTACAATGACGGTCTGTGGTATGAGGGCTGGGAAGGAAATTTCGATCTGGTAAAGCTTAACCTTCGAAATCCCCAGGTGGTGGACTACCTTTTGGAGAGCGTTAAGTTCTGGATCGATGAGTTTGGAATTGACGGACTTCGCCTGGATGTTGCCTACTGCGTTGAGAGCGACTTCTTAAGACGCCTTCGCCACGAGACTGAGGGCTGGAAAGAGGATTTCTTCCTGATGGGAGAGATGATAGGCGGTGACTACAACAGGATCATGGGTGATGATCTTTGCCACAGCGCCACCAATTATGAGTGCTATAAGGGACTGTTCTCAGCCATGAACAGCATGAATCTCTTCGAGATAATCCACTCGCTCCTTAGGCAGTTCGGGCCTGAGAACTGGACTCTTTATAAAGGAAAACACCTGTTATCATTTGTCGACAACCACGATGTGAGCAGGATTGCCAGCATTCTTAACAATCCAAACCACCTTAAGCTGATCTATACCCTGATGTTTGGAATGCCCGGAATCCCTACAATTTATTACGGAAGTGAGTGGGGAACCAAGGCTGACAAGAAAGACGGAGACCCGGCTCTTCGCCCATGCTTTGAAAAGCCTGAGTGGAATGAGCTTACAGATCACATTGCTGCTCTTTGCAAGGGACAGAAGGAGTCCAAGGCCCTTAACTACGGGGGCTTTAAGTCGCTGGTTCTCACAAACCGTCAGTGTGTATTTGAAAGAGAAACCGAAGGGGACAGAGTTATTGTAGCTATAAACGCCGATGAGAATCCATTTGTTGCGCATTTTGATGCGAGGGCTGGAAGGGCAACAGACCTGATCACAGGAGCAGATATTGATTTTGGCGGAGGACTGGAGATTCCCGGTTACACTTCATATTTGCTGCAGATTTAAGGAAAAAGAGGCTTCTATGAAAATTTACTTTGACAAGCTGTACAAGGATGAAAGAAGGAACGAGCTTTGCGGACTTTGCGTCCCTGTGAAAAAAGGCGTACTGGCTGCTTCGGATATTTCCCGCGTTAGAATTTTCGACGGTGAAAGGGCAGTTCCCCTGCAGACAGAGGTTACTGCCACCTGGGATGACGGGTCTGTGCGCTACATGTACCTTAACTTTCTGGCTGACCTGCCGGGCAATAAGGGAAAAGAGCTTGAGCTTACCTTTGATGAAAATGAAGCTGACCAGGGAGAAGTACCTGATCAGGTTACGATCAAGACAGCTCTTGCTGCCATGGTTGTCAATAACGGACCTTTAAGCTTTACTGTGGGTGAAGGCTCTGACAGGATCTTCGAGGCTTTTTCCTACAAGGGAAAAGAAATATCGGCGGATCGGTTCGTGGGTCCTGCCATGAAGGTCGACGGAATAAGAAAGCACACCACCTTTGATGGCTGGTCAGCAGTAAAACAGGGGCCTGTTCTTACAGTGCTAGAGGGAAAAGGACGATTCATTCCTTCAGACAATAAGGTTTCTTCGTTGGATGGGCTTAATTTTGAGGTCAGACTTACTGTGACTGCCGGGAAGCCCTGGATTGATATGGGAGTCAGATTTATAAATTGTACAGATGGAGATATTGTGCCCGATGATCTGATATTTGGCATCAAGGCCTCGGAAAACATTGAACTTAATAAGAGCTGTCCTCCTGTTTCAGGATATGCCAATGAGGTAGGCGGATTCCAGGACGGAAGATATGAAAATGACAGCGTAAACTATATTACAGTAGTTGGCACCAAAAACCTGAAAGAATTTGATTTTGGCAGGAAAAGCAGCAAAAACATAAGGACCATGGTAGGAAGGTCTAACTACAGGACAATCTTCAAGATAAGCACAAAGGGCAGCAAGGTAGATAATACAATAACAGCTGAAACGATTGAAAGCATAGCAAATGAGCATTTCCCGGAGGTTTTCTATGGGACTTTTTTTGCTGATTTTACAGACCCCTCTAATGACCTTGGCATCTGTGCTACAGTTTTTCAGGCCTATCAGAATTTCCCCAAGGCAGTTTCTGCAGACTCTAGCGGCCTTACGGTATTTCTTTTACCTGACCAGGGCTCTTACAGCCATGTGACCAAAGCTGAGCCTGTGGCCTTTACCTCGGGAATGGCACGGGAGCAGAGAGTTCTTTTGCATTTCCACGACGCCGATGAGCCTGTTTCCGAGCTTGATAACAGGTCGATAATATATCAGATGCCTGACAGGCCTTACATTGACCCTATGGAGTTTGCCCGGGCGGGAGTTATGCCTGATGTATTTTTGCCTGCCGAGAAGCAGGTAGACGATGTGGAGATCATGCTTATAGACAGGGCTGACAATCATCCCAGGTGTTATGGAATGTTGAATTTCGGGGATGCTCCGGATCCTAACTATACCAACCAGGGAAGAGGCGGCGGAAAGCTTGTCTGGACCAATAATGAGTATGATTATCCACATGCCATGTTTATAATGTATGCAAGAACCGGTATAAGGCGTTTTTATGACTATGCAGTAGCTGCAGCCCGGCACCAGATGGATGTTGACGTGTGTCATTACAGCAAAGATCCCCTCAAGATGGGAGGGCAGTGGGAGCACACTGCAAGGCATACCGGCGGATCAGAAGAGGGTAAGGGATGCAAGGGTGAGATAGTCTGCAGCCATGAGTGGGTTGAAGGACTACTGGACCTTTACCACTTCACCGGCGATGAGAGGGCTTTAAATTCGGCTATTGGTATTGGAAACAATGTTTTAAGGCTCCTGGATACTCCTGCCTACCGTATCCCCGGGGAACAGAATGCCAGGGAGACCGGATGGGCCCTTCGGGCGCTGACAGCTCTTTTCCTGGAGACCGGAGATATGATGTGGATCAGAAAGTGCGAGGATATAATCGCTCAGTTCAGGGCCTGGGATGATATGGCAGGTGGATGGCAGTCGCCCTATCTTGATAACACCATGATCAGGGTAGGCTTTATGATCTGCGTGGCTATAGGCTCTCTTATGCGCTATTACAGGGCCTTTCCAAGTGAGAACCTTGAGAAAATGCTCCTTAAGGCCATTGACGACCTGGTAGATAATTATATGACGCCACAGGGCCTGTTTATATATAAGGAGCTTCCAAGCCTTGCCAGAAACGGCAACAATTCGCTGCTTCTGGAGGCAATGGCCATTGGCTATGAGCTCACAGGAGATGCTACCTATCTGGACAAGGGAATGAAGACCTTTAAAAGAGCTTTGACTCCTTCTTCTTACTCGACAGGTGCCAAGAAGATTGTGGAGGACTCTGTTCTCCAGGGAAGCGGAACCACCAAGAATTTCGCTCAGAGTTTTCTGCCGATTACAGAATTCTACGTGAGTTTGGTAAATGCAAATAAGTTGTTGACCTAAGGAAATTGTATTATAATTTATCTATGGAAATACGCACACCAATTATTGCAATTTTGGTATTAATAATCCTTATAGTGATGTATCTGAGGAGGTCGATGCCTCAGGTCTTTTCATCACGCGTATTTTTTGTCTTTCTGGTGGCTGCAGGCGTAAACATCATCTGCGACATTATTGAGTGCGCTGTTTTTAAGTATCTTGACAATTCGTTTTTCGTGTTAAGAAGGACCACTCAGGGTTTTTACGTTGCGACCCTTATTATAGCCGCATTTTTTATGGGCTGTTATGTCTTTTCCAAGGTAAACAGGGGACGGAAAGCCAAGTTTTATGCGATACCGATAATGGTTGCGCCTATGGTGGTGGGGATACTTGCCCTTTGTTCCAGAAGGGTTTACTACAGCAGGAACAGCTCCGGAGAGTACTACAACTACGGCCCGGCAATCCAGGTGTCTTATCTTGTAGGAGCTATTTACATCTTCGGAACTTTGCTTTTTGCAATTATATGTAGGAATAAGCTAAGAAAAGAAGAGGCGAAGGTCATAATAATAGGACTGGTCATGTGGTCAGTACTTGGACTCTTCCAGTATTTTGTTCATGGCTATCAGGTTAGCTCTGTGGCTATGATGCTAATGTCACTGATTCTTTTCCTGTCCTCCGAGAACCCGAAAGAGTATTACGAAAAGAATATCATCAACGTCAGAAATAAAGATGCCTTCCAGATGGTATTGGTGGACAGATACGGCTATCAGAAGCATTTTTACGTTTCATCAGTTATTTTTACAGGTAAATCCTCGGTCCTCACCGGCGAGGACAGGCAAAAGCTTGAAAGCCTCCAGTACAGAGTTGCAAAGCTTGCTGAAGATATCATCAGGGAGCCGGCGTATCTTTCGGAGTGGAACACCCTTTCCTTTGTGATAAGTTCCCCCGAAAAAGTTGAACAGCTCATGTCTCTTATAAATAACTATAAGGACGAGAGCAATAATTATAAGCTGACCTATTCAGTCCTTGAGATACCAAGATATACTAAGGATATTGACGAAGCGATCCAGATCCTTAGTTATGTTTCCGGGGAATACATCTATACCCAGTCAGCACCGAATCTTGTGGTGAATGAAAGAATTGTTGACAAGATGATCTACAGAAACAGCATTGAGGACATCGTAAGGGAGGCGATCAGGGACAAGGCCTTCGATGTTTTCTATCAGCCGATCCTAAGTGTTGCGGAAGGCAAGTTCACTTCAACAGAGGCTCTTGTCAGGCTAAGGCGTCCTGAAGGCGAAAGCTATATCTCTCCCGAGGACTTCATTCCGGTGGCAGAAAAGTGTGGACTTATTCTTGAAATCGATGACCTGGTATTTGAAAAAGTCTGCTCCTTTATCGCAAGAGAAAATCTCTCAAGCTATGGTCTTAAATGCGTAGAGGTTAACCTCTCGGGGAACGAGGTGGTGGACAAGGCAACCTATGCAAGGCTTATGAATAAGATGGAGAAGTACCACATTCCGCCTAAGTTCATTAACTTTGAGATCACTGAAACTGCCTATATCAACAATGACGACATATTCAAGGAAAATGTTCAGAAGCTGAAAGAGCTGGGAAGTACGATTTCCATGGATGACTTCGGATCAGGCTATTCCAATCTTTTGGAGCTTCTCAAAATGGATTACGCTCTGGTTAAGATGGATAAAGAATTCATCTGGAACTGCCTGGACTCCGGCAGACCTGAGAACATGAGGATGCTGGAATACACCATAAGCTTCCTTAAGGACTACGGACTTCATGTCCTGGCAGAGGGTGTGGAAACCATCGAACAGGCACAGCTACTTATAGATAAAGGTGTTGAATACCTTCAGGGCTTTTACTATTCAAAGCCCATTCCGGAAAAAGAATATATCGAGTTTCTTAGAGCACAGAAAGGAGAAAGGCTATGAACGAGGCTCTCTATAATGCAGTTTTTTGTTACGGTGAAAATAAAGTGGATCCATTTGCCGCATGCTGTGTGGATTTTGACAGGATCATATCTGACATGAAGCTTGTGGGATACGAGCTCACCTCTTTTAACATTGCTCATCAGATCTTTTTGGAGAAGATAGACGAGCTGATCAGAGCCAAGAATAAGATCATAGAGGAAACCATGGATCTCCCCAACAAGGATACCTTCTGCAAAGATAAGTATGGCATTACCTTTAAGGACATAGATGCCCTTGATCCGGGACATGACTTTGAGATGGACATTAAGAGCGGACAGGTTATCTTTTATCTTACCCATGAAGCTCTTCACAAGAAGGAAGAGTACAACATTCTCTTTAAGAATGCGCTGGATACATTTGTGGAAGAAACAGGATTTAAATTTGTCAGTCTGTAAGGCGGGAAAAATGATACTGGAAACAGAACGTTTGATATTAAGAGGCTGGAGAGATGAAGATGCTTCCGGCCTCTTTAAATATGCAAAGGATGACAGGGTGGGTCCCTCGGCCGGCTGGCTTCCCCATAAAGATGAAAAGTACTCAAAAGCTGTGATAAGAACTGTTCTTTCAGGGGAGGAGACCTATGCTATCTGCTTAAAGGGCACAGATGAGCCCATAGGAAGCATAGGGCTTACCTTCAGAGAATCTAAGGAGCGGGGAATCCCAAAGGATGGAGCAGAGCTTGGCTACTGGCTTGGGGTGCCATTCTGGGGGCAGGGCATAGCCTTTGAGGCGGCAAAAGAGATACTCCGGCACGGCTTTTTGGACCTGGGGCTTAAGACAATTTACTGCGCTTATTTTGAAGGTAATGAACGCTCAAAAAAGTTGCAACAAAAGTGCGGATTTACGTACCATCATACCAATAAAAAAACGCACGTTATCATGCTTGGAGAGTATCGTACAGAGCACATAAACACTATATCTTGGGGCGATTGGAAGAAGAATAACTAGACACGAAAAAAACACTTTTTTTAATGATTTTAAATGTTACAAAACACGTAATATTATGATATAATTGACCTGCTGAGGCGCTGAAAAATGCGTTAACAAGTTGTTTGCTTTTCACATATAAGGAGGAACAGGATGCTAAATGTTGGCGAATGTGTTGTCTACGGCAGCCACGGCCTCTGCAGAGTGCGTGATATTCTGATCCCGTCTTTTCTTGAGAGAGGAAAGGAGAAAGAGTATTACCAGATGATCTCAGCAGTCGATACCGGGAGCGTTCTCTATGTGCCGGTAGATGGCGCTGAGGACAAGGTCCGCGAGGTTATCTCTGCGGATGTAGCGGAAGATCTGATCGATGAGATCGAGGAGACTCCGGAGCTTGAGTTGCCTGAAGGCAAGAAGGCTGAACCGGCTATCATGAGTGTTATCAAGCGCAACATGGCTGATGAGATGATGAGTCTGGTTAAATCCCTTCGCAAGATCAAGGCTGTCCGCGAAGCAGAAGGCAAGAAATTTGCCGCCCTTAATGAGAAGTACCTTAATATTGCAGAGAAGCTTCTTTACACAGAGCTCGCTTTCTCACTTGAGACAGAAAAGGATGACATAAAGAGAAAAGTATTAGAGGAACTTTCCCAGTTACCATTAGAGACTGCATAATGCAGTCTCTTTTATATTTTCACCATTGCTGTAATGTGATAAAATGTCTTTTATGGTTAAGACGAGCGAAATTTATTATGAAAATGCATATATTGATGTGTTCGATGCCATGGTTCTTTCCTGTGAGGAAGGGAAGGGTGGCACTTTTTTTGTGGTTCTTGACAGGACAGCCTTTTTCCCCGAGCAGGGAGGGCAGAGCTCCGATACAGGGGTGATCACTGACGAATCCGGTAAGAGCGCATTGGTAACCCACACTTCCATCAAGGATGGGATCATTACCCACGTTACAAACGCTCCCCTTGAGGCCGGTTCCAAGGTCACAGGGCAGATTGACTGGGCTCACAGGTTCAGCAATATGCAGCAGCATACCGGGGAACATATCTTTTCAGGTATAGTGAATTCGGAATTCGGATATGACAATGTGGGCTTTCATTTAAGCGATACCGAGGTGACCATGGATTATAACGGTCCCCTTAATGCCGAAGACATCAGGGCGCTGGAGCTTAAGGTCAACAGGGCTATCTGGGAGAATATAGAGGTACACTGCGATTTCCCTTCCAAGGAGCAGCTCGATGGCATGGAATACAGGAGCAAGAAGGAGTTGACAGGGGATGTCAGGATCGTTACTATCCAGGGATATGATTCCTGTGCCTGCTGTGCTCCTCATGTGGCAAGGACCGGTGAGATTGGTTTTCTTAAGGTGGTATCCTATGCAGCCTACAAGGGCGGAGTAAGGGTCAGCATCCTTTGCGGCAAAAGAGCTCTTAGCTATATTCAGGAAGAACACGACATTCTTACTGAGCTCTCCAGAAGCCTTACCACTTCTTCAGATAAGGTCATGGCTTCAGTTGTAAAGATGGCTGATGAGAATAAAGAGATCAGGATCAGGCTTTCCGAGACACAGGAAAAGCTCATGAAATATGAGCTTGAAGCCATAGACAAGGACCTGAAGGATGTATTTCTGGTAAAGGATGCCGGAATGGACGCTAACCTTATGAGGAAGACTGTAAATGCCCTGGCTTCCGCCCATGGGGGCTATTGCGGAGTCTTTTCCGGAACAAATGATACCGGATATAAGTATATTGTTGCTACCGGAGGAGATGGAAAAGAGCTTAAAGCACTTCAGGAAGCCCTTAAGGAGAAGTTTAATGCAAGAGGAGGCGGAAATGCGGCCATGATACAGGGGAGCCTTGGGGCAGTATCCATGGAGCAGGTGCTTTCGGAGCTTTCAGGACTGTAAAAGAATTTTGTTGGGAAGAGAAGATGAAGAGTAGTATAGGAAGTATTGTTGAATTTAAAAAGGGCTGCGAACAAGCCATACCCATCTGTCTTGGGTATATCGCTGTTTCCTTTGCCTTTGGTATAGAAGCCTCCAAGATTGGGATGACCACCTTTCAGGCAGCCATGACATCGCTTTTAAATGTCACCAGCGCAGGACAGTTTTCAGCTCTGGAGCTTATAGCCAGAAACGGAAGCTTTGTTGAGCTGGCAATTTTGCAGTTTATTATCAACCTAAGATATATGCTTATGAGTACGGCTTTGTCCCAGAAGCTTGACCCTTCGGTCACAACTGCCCAGAGGCTTGGAATATCCTATGGCGTAACCGATGAGATCTTTGCCCTCAGCGCTCTTAAGAAGGGCAGGCTCTATCCGGCTTATTCCTACGGACTTATAATTACGTCGGTGCTTGGATGGGTATTTGGAACTACGCTGGGAGCCATCTCCGGACAGATCATGCCCGAGCGCCTTATAAGTTGCCTTGGACTTGCCATTTATGGTATGTTTATAGCGATAATCATTCCTGATACCAGGATCAATAAAGCGGTTATGTTTGTGGTCCTTTCAGCTATGGGGCTTAGTTGCGTATTTACCTATGCGCCTTTTTTGAAGGACTATATTTCAGGTGGTTTCAGGATTATTATAATAACGGTTGTGATTTCTGCACTTGCGGCAGTTATCGCTCCTGTGAAGCATGAGGTAAAAGAAAAAGCTGCAGGAGGTGAACAGGCATGAACAGAGTTTACCTATACATCCTCCTGATGGCATTTGTCACATATCTTATAAGGGCGCTTCCTCTTACACTTATCAGGAAGGAGATAAAGAGCAACTTTATCAGATCTTTCCTCTACTACGTGCCCTACGCAACGCTGGCTGCAATGACTTTCCCTGCGATACTGGGGGCTACAGATTATGTTGTTTCATCAGTTGTAGGGTTTGCAGTAGCTCTTTTTCTGGCCTTTAACAAAAAGAGCCTTCTTACAGTGGCGGGTTTTGCCTGCGCTGCAGCCTTTGTTGTGGAACTGATCATAGATTTTATCTAAAGGAAGGAAAACTGTCATATGCGTATTGGAATGGGATATGATGTTCATAAACTGGTGGAGGGCAGAGACCTCATCATCGG
Organism: Butyrivibrio sp. UBA3740; assembly: GCA_002372465.1. Lineage (GTDB taxonomy): Bacteria > Bacillota > Clostridia > Lachnospirales > Lachnospiraceae > Butyrivibrio. The sequence continues at coordinate 7,185 of DFGW01000093.1, read as the reverse complement.
AGGCGTTAAGATCCCCTATGAGAAGGGGCTTCTTGGCCACTCGGATGCAGATGTTCTTCTTCACGCTATAATGGATGCGCTTTTGGGAGCTGCGGCTCTTGGCGATATAGGAAAGCACTTCCCCGATACTGATCCCAAATACAAGGGAGCTGATTCACTGGCTCTATTGAAGGAAGTGGCAACGATGCTTGATAAGAATCACTACCTTGTTGAGAACATTGACGCCACCATTATTGCCCAGGCGCCCAAGATGAGGCCTTTTATAGACGAGATGAGGATCAATATCGCTCAGGCCCTCAGAATAGAGATGTCTCAGGTCAACGTCAAGGCTACAACCGAGGAGGGACTTGGCTTTACCGGATCAGGAGAAGGAATTTCATCACAGGCCATATGTCTTTTAGCTAATCCGGGTGATGATACTTATAGCATATGTCAGGGCTGTGACAGAGGATAAAAGAGCTTTAGGAAAGGATTTAAGGAATAAAATGGCAGAGAAGTTTGAGTTTTACAATTCATTGACGAGAAAGGTTGAGGAGTTCGTGCCCAACGAACCCGGTAAGGTTTCAATGTATACCTGCGGACCTACCGTATATCATTACGCTCATATAGGTAATATCAGGACCTACATCATGCAGGATGTACTTATAAAGGCCCTGGAATACGCTGGATATGACGTTAAGCGTGTCATGAACATCACAGACGTTGGACATCTTGCCTCCGATGCTGACACAGGTGAGGACAAGATGCTGGCAGGAGCCAAGAGAGAGCACAAGTCCGTTATGGAGATTGCGAAGTTCTACACTGATGCTTTCTTCAAGGATTTTGAAGCAGTCGGGAATAAAAAACCGGATGTTATAGAACCTGCGACCAACTGCATTCCTGAGTTTATTCACATGATCGAGGTCCTTCTGGAGAAGGGATACGCTTATCTTGCCGGCGGGAATGTGTATTTTGATACAAGTAAGCTGGATGAGTACTATGTATTCTCTTCGGCAATCGAGAAGGAGCAGCTTGAGGTCGGCGTAAGGGATGACGTTGAGGAAGATTCCAACAAGAAGAACAAGACTGACTTTGTTCTCTGGTTTACCAAGTCCAAGTTTGAAGACCAGGCTCTTAAGTGGGACAGTCCATGGGGCGTAGGTTACCCCGGCTGGCACATCGAGTGCTCATGCATTTCAATGAAGCATCTGGGAGATAGGCTCGATATCCACTGCGGTGGTGTTGACAACATGTTCCCTCACCATACCAATGAGATTGCCCAGTCTGAGAGCTATTTAGGACACAAGTGGTGCGGATACTGGTTCCACTCCAATCACTTAAATGACAGGGCAGGAAAGATGTCCAAGTCCAAGGGCGCAGTGCTTACAGTTTCCGTACTTAAGGAAAAAGGCTACGATCCTTTGGTTTACAGATTCTTCTGCCTCCAGTCACACTACAGAAAGCCTTTGGAGTTCTCCTTTGACGTTCTGGATAACAACGTGGCTGTATACAACAAGCTGGTTAAGAGAGTTGCAGAGCTTAAGGGCGAAGGCGCTGTTGATGAGGCTGTAAAGGCTGAGTTTGAGAAGAAGTTCAGAGAAGCCGTTTGCGATGACCTTAACACATCTATGGCCATCACCGTTTTATATGATGCACTTAAGGCTGACACCAATGATGCCACCAAGCTTTCCTTGATTGAGAGCTTTGACAGGGTTCTGTCCCTTGATCTCATCGGACATGCCAAGGCGCTTTCAGAGGGCGCAGAGGTTGATTCAGAGCTTTTGGAATTCATAAATGCCAAGATTTCTGAGAGGGCAGAAGCCAAGAAGGCAAAGGACTTTGCAACTGCTGATGCCATCAGACAGGAACTGCTTGATAAGGGTGTTGAGATAAAGGATACCCGCGAGGGAGTTAAATGGCAGCTGATCTAAACGAGTATATAAACGAGAAATTTGATGTGGAGCCCAAGGATATCAGGACCTATTCTCCTCTGACCCTGGCCTACATCGGCGATGCAGTCTTTGACCTTATCGTCCGTTCGGTTTTGGTGAACAAGGGCAACACAGCGGTGAATAATCTCCATAAAAAAGCGAGCGCTATTGTTAAAGCCCCCACGCAGGCTGCGATTGCTGCTGCGATAATGGATGATCTCACCGAGGAAGAAAAGGACATATTTCGGCGTGGAAGGAATTCAAAGCCCCACACTAAGGCCAAAAATGCGTCGACAATGGAGTACCTGGAGGCCACAGGATTTGAGGCTGTAGTAGGATTTTTGTACCTTACAGGCGACATGGACAGAGTTCTTTTGCTGGTAAAGAAGGGCTGCGGGAAGCTGGGAATTTTGACAGACTGATCATGGGCTGAAAGGGCAATTTGGCGCAGTATGCGCTAAGAGGTTTTTAATGGAAAAAGAAGTAACAGGACTTAACGAAGAGAAGATAGAAGGAAGAAATGCCGTTATTGAGGCCTTTCGTTCCGGAAAAACTATAGACAAGATATATATCCTTGATGGCTGTCAGGATGGACCTGTGTCCACAATAAGGCGTGAAGCCAAGAAGCAGGGCTGTCTTATCAAGTTTGTAAACCGTGACAGACTGGATCAGATGTCCGATACCGGCAAACATCAGGGAGTAATAGCCATCGCAGCAGCTTATAAGTATTCTGAGATGGATGACATCTTTGAGCTGGCTAGTGCAAGAAATGAAGATCCATTTGTCTTTATTCTTGATGGAATTGAGGACCCCCACAATCTTGGGGCCATCATCAGGACCGCGAATCTTGCAGGTGCGCATGGTGTTATCATACCCAAAAACAGGGCAGTAGGTCTTACAGCAACCGTGGCAAAGGCTTCAGCCGGAGCGCTCAACTATACCCCGGTTGTTAAGGTGACCAACATTGCCAATACCATAGAGGAGCTTAAGGGTAAGGGCTTATGGTTTGCCTGTGCCGATATGGGCGGAGAGACCATGTATAAGCTTAACTTAAAGGGAGCTATCGGTCTTGTTATAGGCAATGAGGGAAACGGAGTTTCAAGACTGGTAAAAGAGAAGTGTGATATGGTGGCATCTATCCCCATGAAGGGCGACATAGATTCACTTAATGCCTCTGTGGCAGCCGGAATCCTGGCTTTTGAGGTAGTAAGACAGAGGATGATGTAAAACATTTAATAGAGGTGCAAAACAAAAGGACTGGCCAATAAGGTCAGTCCTTATTTTGTGGATTAATGCTCCAGATATTTCTTTAGCTTTGATCTTACCCTCTGCATGGCATTGTCAGTGGATTTTTCATCCCTGCCAAGGACAGCGGAGATCTTTTTGACGCTCATGCCTGTGATATAGAGGTCAAGGACCTGCCTCTCAAGGTCACTTAGCTCTTTTTCTATCTCATCCTCAAGGGCCTTGAGGCTTTCCTGGTCTATTACATACTGTTCGGGAACGGAGCCCGGGTCCGCTTCAAGCATCTCCTCCAAAGGAAGATCCATGCCTGCCTCGGGATCCTCACGGCTGGCGTAGATGGAAATATAGCTGTTTAAAGGACCGTGCTTTTTCCTGGCCTGGGTTTTAATGGCAGAGTACATCTGCCTTGAGATACAAAGGTCTGCGAAGGTTGAAAAACTGGCGTCTCTCCCGGAGTCGTAGTCACGGATGGCTTTAAAAAGCCCGATCATGCCTTCCTGAATAAGGTCATCCCTGTCGGCACCCAGAATATACATGGAGTGGGCCTTCTTGCGCACCAGTTCCTTGTACTTATTCATTATGTAATCTACAATATCAGGCTCATCGCCGTCGTGGATACGGACGATGAGCTGCTCGTCATCTATATCGCTGTATTTGCTCATGTTTTCACCCTTGGGGAGACTTTTCTTTTCCTTCCCATGATACCACAGTTTAGGCGAATGCATCAAAGCTCATACTTGCGCCTTCACTGCCGTAGGAAGCCGGAAGGGTAACGGATATTGGAGTAGGAGAGGATGAAAGGCCTGCAGCTGGCTAGTCAGCTCTTCCATGCGATACTGCATTTCGGACCTGTATGTGGCCCTTGTCCTCCGACTCTCATATACAATTACCATCTGTAGGTGGCGATATAGTCTGTACCATTTGGAGCAGTGATCCCCGGATCAGCAACTTCAAGCTTGGGACACTTACCTTCTTCTGTAAGCTCTTTTTCAAAGTTATAGAGGGCTATGCCTAGATCAATGCGCTGAAGGTCATAGTCAGGTGTGACATATCCTTTGTCGTGCTTTTCATAAAAGTGAGCCGTCCTGTCTCCGATTACAACGCGCCAGGGCTGCTTATTAACTGCTGATGGAGCGAGCCTTACGCTCTCCAGGGCATCGCATAAACCTGCCTCCATAGCTTTTTCTTTGACCATTGGAGTGCCAAAGTCATCGGCAAAAAAAAGCTCCTCGAAATCCTTACGGGTGTCTGCTTTGACACCTTTTCTCATGAGGGTTTCCTTTATGGCCATCTTATCGGCAGTAACTCCAAGAGGGCTCATGCAGGGCATTACCTCGTTTTCTTTGAGGTTTGAAGCCTTCTCAAACTTGTCCCTTGGCATGGTTCCGCCGATCCAGACAGTTCCAAGTCCAAGCTCATGCGCCTTCATAAGAAGTGCCTCAAAGGCATAGCCGTAGGCTTCGTCGGCGTGGTCGCCCTTTTCCACAACTGCGCTGACATAAAGTTTCTCACCTGTAAGTACAGGGCTTGAAAGGTCGTGTTCATCCCTGTCCAAAAACTCAAATCTGACCTTGATACCATAGGGATTATCAAGCACCTTTGCAAATGCCTTAAGCTCATCTAAAACCTTCGCATCAGGCATAGCGCCGTTAAAGGTTCTGACGCTGCGCCTTGTTTTTACAAGCTCCAGAAAATTACTCATTTTAATCTTTCCTCCTGCTAAATCCTTTGTTAAAATGTCTTACTGTGCTTTTAATAGTTCCTCTACCTGATTTCTCTTTTCATAGAGGACACATCCACCCTTGTGGTCATCCTTAAGAACGTCGCCGCTTTGAAGCTCCAAAAAGAGCTTTGATCTCATGGCATCCCGCAGGGAAGTGTCTTTTACATTTATGTCTGAATAGGGAGAGAATGGGCAAGGCTCAGCTCCCCCGTGGGAATTTATATGGAAAAAGCCTCTGCCGGCAGCGATACATCCGCCTGAACTCTTCTCATCACCGGGAAAAGAAACAAAGACCATTTCAGGGTGTTCTTCCCTGAGTCTCATGATCTCATCCTTAAGATAATCCCTGTCATCATCGTCCGGAGCAAGGTACTCTGAGTCCTCGGTTACCGGAACAAATTCAACGAAGATCACAGCCTTACAGCCTTTTTCTGAAAGCATACCGATGAAGTCCTCAGATGAAACCTCTTTGAGGTTCTCGGTGGTAACTGTAACTGAGGCTCCAAAGATTATGCCTTTTTCCTTAAGTGCATCCATATTGGAGATGAGCTTATCGTAAACGCCTTCTCCGCGCCTTGCGTCGGTAGCTTCCTGACCACCTTCAATGCTCATGATGGGGATCAGGTTTCTGTGTCTGTCGAACTCTTCAAAATATTTCTCTGTCATGAAAGTGCCGTTGGTGAAGATGGGGAAAAGTATTGAAGACATATCCCCTGCAGCTTCAATTACGCCTTTTCGAAGAAGTGGCTCTCCGCCGGCAAGAAGGATAAAGCTTACGCCGAGATTCTGTGCCTCGTCGAAGACGTTTTTCCAGTCCTCATCAGTTAGCTGATCTACAGGCTCCGAGTCCTGGGTGGCGCTGTTGCATCTTGAATAGCACCCGGCACAGTGGAGATTACAGCTGCTGGTAATGCTGGCTATAAGGAAGGGTGGAACATGCTCGCCCTTTGCCTCAAGCTGGGCTCTCTTTTTGGAAGCTGCCTTGCTGGAGAGGGCAAATTTAGCCATATAAGCGCTTTCCTTAGGATTTTTCAGCGTTGCTCTGATGGCATCTGAAACGACACGCTCAACACCTCTTGTCATGTATTCCTGGATATCGAATTCTTTAGTCATTTTTCTTTTCCTCGTCAGACAATTTTCATTTCGTAACAAGAAGATTATATCATATTTTGGATTTATTGCAATTAAATTGATGACAATACAATGAATTAGTTTTCCACTCAGAAGATAGTTCTTTTCCCGTAAAAAAAGCCCTGTACCGATGCGTGATGCTACGGTACAGGGGAGTGATCATTTCTTTCCGCCGCTGTTGCCCATGAAGTACATCTTGCCCTTCATACCGGATGCGGCTCTTGGATTGTAGAGGTCCCTCAGCAGCTCTTTTTTGACCTGCTCAAAGTTGTCGGAATCTTCCTTGGTATAGGAACTGAGCTCTTCGCTGAGCGCCATGATCTGATATTGCATGATGGACATGGTCTTGGCCATATTTTTCATGATCTGAAGGATACTGGAGTGGTTTTCCTGAATGAAGTTCCCGATCCGCTCCTCAGTAACCCTTATGGCGTAGACGTCTGAATAGGCAATGACGGTGTAGATGGCAGGAGACTCCATTAAAAGTCCAAGTTCGCCAAAGCAAGCCCCGGGGCCGATGATCCCAAGCAGCACCTCCTGTTCGGTTCCATAGCCCATGTACATCTCGGCTCTTCCCTGAATTATCTTATACATATCAAGATTGACTTCACCCTCTTTCAGAATAAGAGTCTCAGCCGGAAAACAGACTATGGCCTTTCCTTCAAAGGAGTTGTCACTAATTGCGCTCTTTTGTTCGTTATCTCCCATGAAACACCTCCGTGTCATAAAGATTCACTTACAGTTATTAGTTATATTATACACGATTTGACAAAAGACACTTCGAAAAAAAGCTTAAAAACATGATATAATAAAGTCTGTAATAGTTTCGTGCTTGGGTTGATGGATTAGTCGGATGGATAACAGCCTTAATGAGTATCAGGATAAGTTGGATATAGAAGCCAGGGTTAAAAACCTTCCTGCAGTTACTGATTTTATCGGGAAAAGCATCAGCTGTCTTAAGATTTCACAGATGGAATTGGCACAGGTTCTGATAGTGGCAGAAGAGCTGTTTGTGAATATAGCCAGCTATGCCTATAAAACCGGTATTGGCAGGGCATGCTTGCTGACACGGGTTTCAAGGCAGGAAAATTCGATAGAGATAACTTTTATAGACAGCGGAGTTAAGTACAATCCTCTGGAGAGGGAGGACCCGGATATTACCCTGGAGGCTACCAA
>DFGW01000125.1 GCA_002372465.1 Butyrivibrio sp. UBA3740 | reverse complement strand
GAGCATCCTGACTGGGGAACCAAGATCTTTAACCTTGAAAAGCCTGAGGTTAAGAACTTCCTTATAGCAAATGCACTTTACTGGATCCGTAAGTTCCACATTGACGGACTAAGAGTAGATGCAGTAGCTTCAATGCTCTATCTTGACTACGGCAAGAGGGACGGCCAGTGGGTTCCCAACAAGTACGGCGACAACAAGAACCTGGAAGCTATCGAGTTCTTTAAGCACTTTAACAGTGTAGTAAGAGGCACATATCCTGAGGTTCTTACCATTGCCGAAGAGTCCACAGCCTGGCCAAAGGTTACAGCTCCACCGGAGGAGGGTGGCCTTGGCTTTGCCTTTAAGTGGAATATGGGATGGATGCATGACTTCTGTGAGTACATGAAGCTTGATCCTTATTTCAGGCAGGGAGCTCACTACATGATGACCTTTGCCATGAGTTATAACAGTGCAGAGAATTATATCCTGCCTCTTTCCCATGATGAGGTAGTACATCTTAAGTGCTCCATGGTGGAGAAGATGCCGGGATATAAGGTAGATAAGTACGCTAACCTTCGTGTTGGCTACACATACATGTTTGGACACTCCGGCAAAAAGCTCTTGTTCATGGGACAGGACTTCGGTCAGGAGAGGGAATGGAGCGAGAAGAGAGAGCTCGACTGGTTCCTTTTAGACAATGATCTCAACAAGGGCATGAAGGCCTATGTTTCTAACCTTTTGGAGATCTACAGAAAGTATCCTGCTCTGTATGAAGTAGATAACGACTGGGGCGGCTTTGAGTGGATCAACGCAAACGACGCGGACCGCAGTATCTATTCCTTCATACGTAAGGCTCCTTCCAGCCGCAGAGGTCTCGTGTTCGTTCTGAANNGGCGGCTTTGAGTGGATCAATGCAGATGACAAGGAGCGCAGTACCTACAGCTTCTACAGAAGAGCTGCCAACGGCAAGGACAATATTCTCTTTGTTCTTAACATGACTCCAATGGAGAGAAAGGGCTTCAAGGTAGGAGTACCATTTGCAGGAACCTATACTCACATCCTTGACAGTGCCGAGGAGCGCTTTGGAGGAATGGGAAGTGGAATCCAGCCCAAGATCAAGGCTGAAAAAGGTCTTTGCGATTACAAGGATTACAGCATAACCTTTGATCTGCCTCCTTATGGAGCTGAGGTATTTGTTTTCCAGACACCAAAGAGTGGTCTAAAGAAAAAGAAATCATAAGCCGAAATAGAAGGTGATGAACGAAATGTTCATCACCTTTTTTAGTTGCCTAAAACCAGAATAATGAGGAGCAGCATGAACATTAGCTTTCAGACGATTACCGGTCATAAGACCAGCCAGGATTCAATTCTTTCAGGCATGGAGGCAGAAGGAAGGATAGTGTCAGGGCCCTCAAAAAAGGATCAGATTGAAAAAGCCGGATATGCCATGTCCCTGGACGGAAGTGGATTTACAGACAACGCATATGCGGATCATACAAGGAATAAAGATGATGTGGCTGCAATGGCACAGAACACGGATGTAGACCTGCAGCATAACTTCATGGCTCTTTTATCAAACACCATGTCAGGGGAGGACTATGCAAAGGCCCTAGAGGATGGGTTTGATATCAAGAATATGAACGCCGAAGAGACAGTGAGCATCGTTGATAAGATCAAGGGTGTTCTTCTAAAGTCAGGCGTTGAAGTCACAGGTTACAACGATGACTTAAGCCTTGATAAGCTTAAGCGGATAACCGGAAGTGACTCTTTTGCCAATGCCCTTCAAAAGAGCTTTAAGGAAAATGACATTCCCCTTACAACTGAAAATGTAAAGGCCGCTAAGGCAGCAGTGGAGCAGGTTAAGGATATTGAGAATCTGGATGACAGTGCTGTCAAGTTCATGGTGCAAAACGACATGGAGCCAACAATAGCAAATGTGTATTTTGCGGCCCACAGCACCAACGGTCAGAATGCTTCAGGACGAGGGTATTATGCCCAGGAAGCCGGGGGATATTATGCACAGAAAGCTGACAGCTATGACTGGGAGCAGCTTGAGCCTCAGATGGACAAGGTAATAGAAGAGGCAGGCCTTGACCCTAAGGATGAGACGACTAAAGAGAACGCCAAATGGATGGTGGTACAGGGGATTCCGCTGACACCTGATAAGCTTGAAAACGTCAACAGACTTATGGACATAGAGTTCCCGGCAGGAGAGGAGAGGCTCATAAGCGCCACGGCAGCTGCTATCGCAGATGGTAAAAGAGCTGTTGACGGAAATCTAATAGATACCACTTCCAATTTACATAAGAACATAGAAGCAAGACTTCAGACTGAAGAAGTAAGGCTTCAGATGACCACAAAAGCCAATCTTATGATGGTAAAAAGCGGCTTTTCCATCGACACAGCTCCAATTGAGGATCTGATAAAAGAGCTTAAGAGTGTCCTTTCACAGATGGGCGATGAAGCAGCCGGAAAGGCAGTGGATGAGATAATGAAGGTTCCATCAGCCGGTGCTGAATATGCCATGAGACTTACCATGTCCAGGGTAAGCATTATAGCAAACGGTCCTGTGGACATCGTTGGCCAGATGACCGGAAGCTTTGAGAGCGCAAGTTTTTATAAGATAAGTCAGACATCAGAGAACCTTACCCTGCGCTTCAGACAGGCGGGCGAGGGCTATGAGAAGCTTATGACTGCTCCCAGGGCAGACCTTGGGGACAGCATTAGAAAGGCCTTCAGGAATGTTGACGACATCCTTGCTGACCTTGACAGAGAAGTCAATGAAGAGAACAGACGCGCCATCCGTATTCTTGGCTACAACAGGATGGAATTAAACGAAGAGAACTTTGAAAAGGTAAGAGCCTGGGATTCAAAGCTTCAGGCCACAATAGGAAGACTTAAGCCCGGGGCGGTCCTTGACCTTATCAGGCAGGGAAAGAACCCTCTTTCAATGACAATAGATGAGCTTTCAGAAAACCTTGATCACGGCTCGGATAAAGATGATCAGCGCAGCAAGGATCAGGAAAAGTATTCGAGATTTCTTTTCAAGCTTGAGCATAAGGGCGAGATAACACAGGAAGAAAAGACCTCTTTTATCGGAATATACAGGCTGTTCCATACTTTAAAGGAGACAGACTATCAGGCCATCGGGTCACTACTTAAGACCGATCAGGAAATGACCATAGGAAACCTTCTTGGTGCAACCAGAAACCAGAAAGCTTCAAGGCACGGAATGGACTTTACCGTAGATGACTCCGTGGGCGGCGTTGAAGCAAGGGAATCTGAGCGCCTTAGGATCGATGAGCAGATCAGTGTCTCCTTCAGGTACTATAGGGCAAAGGCAGAGGTGGTTTACGAGAACTTAGAGCCGGAGAAGCTCCTTGCTGCTGCGCCTACGGAAGAGACACTTCTTCCCGAGCTTGCAGACAATCTTAAGAAGGCTGAAACAGATGCTCAGCTTGAGCGGGAGTATGTCCAGGAGCAGATAAAGCAGATCAGGCAGATCGCCGCACTTAAAGCATCAGAGCCTGCCCTTGAGGAGCTAAAGAGCGTAGAGGTGGCTGTTACCTTCAATAACCTTGAGGCCATGATCTCTGAAAGGAGAGATCGAAGGACAGGAAATATCTGGGACAAGACCAGGGATTACAAGGAGACAGAGCTCCTTACCGAAAAGCTTGACGAAGATGATTATGAGGAAAACTATCTTAAGGTTTTGGGAGAAGTGTCCGATAAATTATCTGAAGAGCTAATGACTGATGATGATAATTACATCGACGTCAGGGCAATATCTCTTTTGCAGAAGCAGATCTCAGTGATGGGAAGAAGCGCAGAAAGAGGAAGCTTTGAAGTGCCGGTGGAAATAGAAGGGCAAAAGCTCTCAATGCATGTGACGCTGAGAAGCGAAAAGAATGCAAATTCAAGGATGGACGCCAGTGTTCAGACAGATGAGTACGGACTCATCACCCTAAGTCTTTATAAGGACGGGGATGTGGTTCGGGGGATGCTTACCACCACAAACGGAAGCAATCAGGAAGAGTCTGAATATCTGGAGAATGTAAGAACCAGACTGTGTGAGAAAATTGCGGAGAGAATAGAGGGCGCCGGTATAGACCGGGAAAACATAGCGATCCTCTATCACACACAAAACAGCCTATCTTCGGGCGCGGTTAATACAGAGGCCACGGATGGCCTAAAACCAGAGAAGACTGATACAAAGACATTACTTACAATGGCGAAGGCTTTTATTGAAGCCCTGTAATAATAACCAGCAAAAAGAAATGAGGTAGGCATGAAAGTAAATTATAATGTTTCCGCGATGATAGCAAACAATGCGCTTCAGAGGAACGACACTCTTCTTTCGGAATCTCTTGAGAGATTATCAAGTGGTCTAAAGATTGCAAATGCCAAGGACAATCCTTCGGGCCTTGCAATGTCCAGAAGAATGAACTCACAGATAGAAGGTTTAGGTGTTGCCAATGACACCTCCAATGATGCAATCTCTATCGTTCAGGTGGCAGACGGAAGTCTGTCTGAGATCCATGAGGTTTTACAGAGAATGAGCGAGCTTGCAATAAAGGCCAGCAATGATACCCTTACAGACAGCGACAGAGAAGCTGTTCAGGAGGAGGTTTCCCAGCTGAAAAAAGAGATTGAAAGAATGGCCAATACAACACAGTTCAACGGCCAGTCAATCCTGGACGGATCCTTTGATCTTAGGGGATATGCCACCGTGGGAAGTGATCCAAAGACAGCTGTTACAAACCCTAATGTAAAAGTAGTGTCCTATTCAGATGTTGTGGAGTCAGGAACATACCAGATCACCGGAATAGATGTAAGCTTTGCACATCTTATTGGAACCACCGGCGAGGACAAGAAGGGTATTTTCTTCGAGAACGGAAGTGAGTCAGCTATCAAGGTTCAGAGAATGACCGATGATGGTATGGTGGACTATATGACAAAAGGTCTTCAGGCCACAGTACAGGAGGATGTCCTCACCATCACTGACAATACCGGAAAAAAGATACAGCTTCAGATCGACGAGACCTTCAGCGGGACAGTAAACGTGGAGCTTACAGGAAATGGCGCAATGACCATGCAGGTTGGAGCCAACGAGGGACAGACTCTTGATATCAGGATCCAGAAGGTTTCCCTTACAACCCTTGGTCTTTATAACCTTGACCTCTCCAATCCGGTAGGGGCAAAGGAGGGAATCGAGAGTATCAAAAATGCCATTACAGAAATAAGTGGCATCAGATCAAGACTTGGTGCATATCAGAACAGACTTGAGCATACAGTAAGCAACCTGGACATTACAGTAGAGAACATGACAGCCGCATACTCCCGTATCATGGACGTTGATATGGCAGAGGAGATGACCACCTACTCAACACAGCAGGTACTTTCTCAGGCAGGAATCTCAATGATGGCCCAGGCCAATGAAAGGCCCTCACAGGTACTGCAGCTTCTTCAGTAATAAGAAGCCCTATCCAAGCAGATAAACAGTAACGAAAAGAGGACAGACCATGACACTGGAAAAGAAACAGGAATTTACCCTTAAGATATCTCAGGCCAACAAGACACAGATGATCACTATTATCTATGAGATGGTAATTGATTATCTTGAAGAGGCCATTGATGAGATCGGAATCGGACAAAAGGATTCTGCCACAAGGAGCCTTTTAAATGCCCAGAACTGCATCGATGAGCTGATCCGTTCCCTTAACCTTAAATATGAGCTTGCCAGGAACCTTCGGCAGATCTATATATTCTCCAAGAAAGAGCTGGTGGCAGCAGGAGCGACCTTCAACAGTCACAGGATCTGGAGAGTACTTAAGAATTTCAGGACCCTTCATGAAGCATATCAGGAGCTTGAAAAGGCAGATAACAGCAAACAGATCATGGGAAATACCCAGACGGTCTATGCAGGTCTCACCTACGGAAAACACAGTCTCAATGAGGATGTCAGGGCATATTCCTTAAACCGCGGACTGATGGCTTAAGAAATTCTTAAGATATTAATTTTTTCCATCGAAACCTATTAATTCTGAATAACAATTTACGATTTTGCGAGGAGCGGGAGAAGATTATTTTTCCACGAAAAGAATCTTTTCCCGCTCCTGTTCTGTCTTTTGGGGCAGATTGCTTCCCAATCGAACAGAGTCGAACAAATTCTTAAGATGAACCGAAGGCCCTGTTTTTGAAGGGGTTTACAAAGAAAAAAAGACGTGGTAAATTCATCCTCGCGAGCTCGAAAACAGCAAACGAAAGGAGTAGATTCTTATAGTCGCAATTTTAATATTATTCTTGTCAGGAGCAGTATTTACAGATCTGTTCAAGGACAAGATTTACAATGTCTGGGTTATCCCGGGGCTTTTGACGGGCATATCCGCATCCCTCCTTCAGGGAACGGACAGACTCATTGAATCCCTGACAGCGGTTGGAGCAGCGTTTCTCATCCTGCTTCCGGTATACTTTCTTAGAGGTATCGCAGCAGGTGATGTAAAACTATTCATGTCAGCAGCATCTTTTTTATCTATGCAGGATACTCTTTCCTGTATCTTGATATCCTTCCTGGTCGCAGGTGTGATTTCCTTCGCGATCCTGATCCTTAAAAGAAATAAACAAAAAACTATACATTTCGCCGTACCTATTCTTGTAAGCGCACTGATCTGCTGTGTTTTTGGAGGTGTCGTCTATGGGTAAAGTGATCCTTGCTGTATGTGACAGAAACAGGATGTACTGCGAAAGACTGCAGGAATATTTAAGGAACCACCTAAAGCTCTCCTTTGAGCTTCATGCATTTACCGATGTGGAAAAGCTTCTGCAGTTTTCTAAGGGAAATGAGATCTCACTTCTTGTGATATCTGAGGAATCTATAGGAAGGATCCGGGGCGGAAACTACCGGGAGATTAAAAACGTCATAATACTTGATGAGCAGGCCGGAGAATGGAAGGGGGAGGAGACAGTTCTTTTCCCGGATGGAAATATTAAGCACATAAGCAAATATTTACCGGCTGCACAGATAGCGGAGGGGGTTCTTGATATGTGCACCAGCAGGGCGGAGGGTTTTGGAGGGCTTTTGGGTGCCGGGGCAGCAGGAAAATGCCACGTCATCGGCTTTTTTACTCCTCTCTCCCGCAGTGGACAGACCTCCCTTATCGTGAAGATGGGAGAGTGCCTTTCCAAAAAGCATAAGACTATCATGCTGAGCTTTGAGAGCTTTTCGGCGCTACCCGGAATGTTTGACAGTGAACCGGAGGAAGATATAAGTGACCTTCTATTCTTCGCAGATTGTGAGAGGGACAGGTTCTGCCTTTACCTGGAGAGAATAAGGAAGAACAAAAACGGACTGGATTATATAAGCCCTGCCGGGACGGCGATGCAGGTAAAGGAAATAAACTTCGAGAAGATCAGGGATCTGATCGAGCTCCTTGCAAAGGAAGGCGGTTATGAATATGTTCTTCTGGATCTTAAGGAGTATCCTGACGGGTTCTTTGACATACTGGGCCTTTGCGATGTGGTCTATACCATTACAAGGAACAACTCCGCAGACCATTACAGGCTTGGAAATTACACAAAAGCTCTGGGAGACAACGGCTATGAGGAGATCATAGCAAGGACCATCAAGTTCATGATACCGGATGTCCGGGAGGGAATCTCCTATAACAGGTATGTGGAGGCGCTCCTTTCTGAGGGGCAGGAGGTAATGAATCTTGGGGCATGATCTGAAAGAGCTGAAATCCGGCATAAGGGAGCAGGTGGTAAACTCTCTGGATTTTTCCAGGGAGATCACTGATGAGGAGATGTACGAGCTCATCGACAGGGAAATAACCGGAAGGCTGAGGCACAGGGCGGTTTCCATGGAGGATAAGAAGTGGCTTCGAAGGCAGATCTTTCACTCCATCAGAAAGCTGGATGTTCTTCAGGCTCTGGTGGATGATCCCACCATTACGGAGATCATGGTCAATGGCACCGATAATATTTTCATTGAAAAGGACGGTGTCATCATGAAGTCTGACTGCCGCTTTGAGTCCAGGCAAAAGCTTGAGGATGTGGTTCAGCAGATTGTTTCTTCCTGCAATAGAGTTGTAAACGAAGCCGCACCAATCGTTGACGCAAGGCTTGAAAACGGGTCCAGAGTTAACGTTGTCATGAGTCCCATTGCCCTTAACAACGGTCCGGTGGTGACCATAAGGCGATTCCCGGACAGCCCAATTACCATGGAAAGGCTGATCCAGCTTGGTTCCATTTCTGAATATCTTAAAAGTTATATCGAAGTCCTTGTAAAGGCCGGGTATAACATCTTTATTTCCGGAGGTACAGGTTCCGGAAAGACTACATTTCTAAATGCATTATCTGATTTTATCCCCAAGGATCAAAGACTTATCAGCATTGAAGATAATGCTGAGCTTCAGATCCGGGGAGTTCCCAATCTTGTCAGAATGGAAGCCAGAAATGCCAACGTGGAGGGCTGCAGACCCATCAGTATCAGAGACCTGATAAAGTCATCCCTACGAATGCGACCGGACTGGATCGTGGTGGGGGAAGTCAGAGGTGAGGAGTGCGTGGATATGCTGCAGGCAATGAATACCGGTCATATGGCCATGAGCACCGGACATTCCAACAGTGCTGAAGACATGCTCTCCAGGATCGAGACCATGGTGCTTATGGGAATGGAGATTCCCCTTGCAGCTGTCCGGGGCCAGATCGCCTCCGGGATAGATATAGTGATCCATCTTGGAAGACTCAGGGACAGGACCAGAAAGGTCCTTGAGATATGCGAACTGGAAAAAGAGCTTGATCCGGTAACAGGGAAGATCAGGATCAATCCCTTGTTTCGATTTGAGGAGGAGAGAATTGTTAATGAAAAAATTGTCGGGAAATGGAGGAAAGTAGGTGAACTTAAAGCTACTGAAAAACTTCTGGCAGCAGGTCTTAGACTTCCGGCCGAGCCTTCGTGACGGACCACTGTTTGCCCAGGGAGCGCTAATAGCTCTTTTGTTTGGAAGGCTCTTTTACGATTCCTGGATAGCAGTGGGGATACTAATGCCAATCTGTCTGCCCTGGTTTGTTTATCAGAAAAAGAGACAGCTTGAGAGGGATACAAGGCTAATCGGCATTCAGTTCAGAGATGCCATAGCATCAGTCCTTACGGGCATGAAGGCGGGATATTCCGTGGAGAATGCTTTTTTCGAGGCAACCAGGGATATGGAGCTTTTGTATGGCAAGAAATCCCTTATAACAGGAGAGCTTACCAGGATCAAAAAAGGAATAAAAAACAATGTTCCCATAGAAAAACTCATTTTCAAAATGGGGAAAGAAACAGGAAATTCAGACATCCAGGATTTTGCAGAGGTTTTCGCCGTGGCAAAAAGAAGCGGGGGAAACATGACGGACATTATGGGAAAGACCATCACGGTAATTTCCCAGAAAATGGATGTGGAAAAAGAGATCGATGTGCTGATCAGCGCAAAAAGGATGGAAGCAAGGATAATGAACATGGTTCCCTTCTTCATCATCTTCTATATAAGTATCACAAGTTCAGGGTTTTTCGCCCCGCTTTACCACAATCTTTTTGGAGTGCTGCTCATGACAGTGTGCATGGGTTTCTATGTTTTTGCCTATTTGCTGTCAGAAAGGATAGTGAACATTCATGTCTAAGATGATCTTTTTATATCTGATATTCCCGGTGGCGGAAATAGTTCTTTTCCTTGTGTCCAGAGAATTAAGGCTCCCTGAAGGCATGGAGGAAAGCGGCATAGACCGCGTGTTTTTAAAGATGTCTCTTTTTATCTACCGCAAGATCCGGGGCAGGGTAAAGAGTTTTTCCGGGGAAAAGATACGTTTCTTTCTTGGAACGCTTCAGCAGCGAAAAGACCTGGATAATGCCGAGACAGAGTACTTCATAAGGAAAATAAGCATCGTTCTTTTAATGGCCACGGCTGGAAGTCTTCTGTCTATTATGATGTGCCTCAGTGCAGGACAAAGCAGCCACATCACCAAGGAAGGCGCCATAGAAAGGGGAGCTTTTGGGGAGAGGGAGTATGAACTTGACCTGGTGGCCAGGGACGAAACCGGCGAGGAGCTTATAAATTATTCTCTGCCTGTTCGGAACAGGGTTTATACAAAGGACGAAGCAGATGAGCTCTTTGATGAGGCATCGGATCTGCTGGAAAAGATAGTCCTTAAGGATAATGAGAGATTTGACAGGGTGGTCAGTGACCTTAACCTTGTTGAGTCTATCCCCGGTTATCCCTTCCAGATCAGCTGGAAGCTGGATAACTATGAGGTGATGCACTTTGACGGGGCGCTGGTTGAAGATGCTATTCCAAAAGAGGGGGTACTGATTGGCCTTACGGCTATATATAGCTATGAGGATATGAGGTGGCAGCAGGAGTTTGCAGCAAATATTCTTCCAAGGAAGTACACAAAGGCGGAGACAGCCTATCGGGAGATCAAAAAGATGCTCATTAAGGAGGACGAAGAGTCCAGGACCAAAGAGAGCATAAAACTTCCCGCATCCTACGAAGGAAAAGAACTGCTCTGGTCTGAGAAAAAGACTGATAACAGTCTGATGCTTCTGGTCCTTACATTGATTGGCGCAGCTGCCTCATACGTCTTTAAAGACAAGGAGCTTAAAAAGGCCATGGAACAGCGAAACAGCCAGATGCTCTCAGACTATCCCCAGTTCGTTTCCCAGCTGGTGCTTTACATGGGAGCAGGAATGACCATACGAAATATTTTCCAGAAGCTCTCGTCCTCCTATGAGAAGAAGAAAAAGGCTGGGGAGGAAAAGAGATATCTGTATGAGGAGGTGCAACGAGCCAGCAGGGAGCTTGCTGCCGGAGAATCCGAGGGAGAAGTCTATGAAAGGCTTGGAATAAAGTGCGGAGGGCAGCAGTACACAAGGCTTGTGACGCTTTTATCCCAAAACCTGAGAAAGGGAAACAGTGAGCTTTTAGCTCTTTTGCAGGAAGAATCAAAAATGGCCTTTGAGGAAAGAATGGATAAGGCCAGAAAAGCCGGAGAAGAAGCGGGAACAAAGCTTCTTCTTCCAATGATAATAATGCTGGTCATCGTTATGGTGGTCATAATGATACCCGCCTATATGGCTTTTTGATAAGCCAGAAAACTAATAATTTAAAAAGAAAACGGAGGAGAAAAAATGTTAAACGAGATCAAAAAAATTGGAAAAAAGATTGGAACAGGAATCAGGAGTTTCTGGAAGGATGAATCCGGAATGGGAACAGTGGAGGTAATACTTATCATTGTAGAAAAGCCGAACGCAAAACACAGGTATGTTTTATGTGGAAATTAAAGGATTCTTTTCACTGGAATAAGGATAGGGTGTAGGTAATTATAGGTTTGGTTTTTTGATATGCATTCTAATAAAAGGTATATAGATATGTTTACAGAGTTTGATGAGTTCTTATTAACATGTGGTTATTTTGAGATAAGAGATTGGAATACAGATAGTGCTGAGGTCGTAAGCGTAGACTCAGGACACTATTGGATCATAAAGAAGTTTGATAAAGAAGGGTATCCTGGATTGGTATTGTATCATAGTCATGATGGAAGGTCATATCATGTACATTTCTGTTATAAGGATCAGGATATAGCTCCGGCTGTATCAGAGATCATGAGTCATGACAGGTATCAGAAGAAGAAATTGAAGCTCAGGAACAAAATTACAAAGGTATCGAATAGAGAGCTAATGATGGCTCTTTAATAGGTGAGGATTAACGGACAGGTAAGATGCAATAATACAATTAAGGCGGCATAGGTGATAGGAGAAACGCTTATGTGCAAATATTGTGATAACCATGAGGATTACTATGAAGGAAGTTTATTGACAGCTAAAATTGAGCTTGGATTTGGCGGGGATGAATGTATATGGGTTTTGATTGACCCGGACACAAAGAAGCTTGGAATCGTAGTACTTAACCAGGGGACTTCGGAACAACGGGATTTTTTTATCGAAGTCAACTATTGTCCAATTTGCGGAAGAAGAATAAAGAAGTAGCTGATTAACATTGATTACAGCCTATGCTGTCGTGGGAAGAGGCATGGATCCAATATTTGAATCGTTCGTAAAACAATATTCTTAGAATGGTGGTTCTACCAAAATTCAATGATATAATAAAAAGCAGATGGACTCTGAGGTTTAGATGATTAGGAGGCTCGAATTGAAAAAAGAGATTGCATTCAGCCCAAGTACTCAGGGCAGTTTGAAGGTCGCACAATATACAGGGATAGGAGAGTATCCCAAGGCATGGCTTTTATCTGAGGAAAAGGACTATGGCTTGCCAAGCGAGCAAATTAAGAAACATAATGAGAAAGAAATTGAGAAATGGAATAATAGTCGTCCTATAGGTGGAAAATCTTCGGATATTCTATGTTTTGAATATGATCTGGCTTTTGGCGACATATCTGAAAAGATCCCCGGAGATAAAAGATATCAGTATCTGCATGAGTCTATCAGCAAAATGTACCCTGCTGATAAGCATGGAAATCTGGCAGATGAATGGGTTAGTGATTTAAAAAAGAAGAATCAGAAGTATTTAAGAGAGCTGAGGAAAGCATTAAAGGAAGGGGCTTCTATACGGATATGGTATAGTAGTGCACCAGATGAGTTAAATGCTTTTTATTGGCTTATGAGTTTTCTTGATAAGCAGAAATATTATACAAAAGTAAGTGCTGTTTATATTCCGCCTAATTATTGGCTAGGAAGAAGTTTCTATCGTGGAACTGGGATGCTTGGACCGGAGCATTATTTCGGGGCTCTGTCGCTAGAGAAGGACTTATCTGAAGGACAGATAAAAGCATATTCTGAAAGGTGGAAAGAGCTGCAAAAAGAAAATTCTTCTATGAGATTAATGGTAAGTGGAAATCTTGTCAGTTTGCCGGAGGATTTCCTGGATAGTTTCATATATACTGAAATGAGTAAACTTCCTGATTCATTTACTATAGCCAAGCTTGTAGGAAATGTGATGGGAGAATATGAATTAATGGTGGGCGATAGACCCCTGTTTGAGCGAGTTATGCATATTATTCAGAATGGGGATCTTACGATTATAGAGGATTGGGCTGAGAGACCAATGATGACTATGGTAAGGAAGATAAATGAAAGGGTTAAATGATGAATAGTATTGATTGGGAATCGTTAAAAAAGGCAGTGGCTGATAATGAAGAAAAAGAAAAGGAGAGCAACACGTCGGTTGAATATATAATCGAGCTTAATGGGGAACCTATAGAAGTAGAAATAAAGAAATCAAATGCACCTCAAAATAAGTATGCGATGAGGAAGAGATTGCTTGCATATTATAAATATCTTATGGCTATGAACTATAAGACAGAGGAAGTAAAGAAGCTATCAATAAGCGCAACAGAGTTTCTTTATTCAGATTTCCAGCATCTTTATACTTCTATGAAGGAAGATATAAAAGAGCTTGATTCTTGCTTTTCATCAGGGGCATATAAGGCCACACTGATTCTTGCAGGATCTGTATTGGAAGCATTTTTGTTGGATTGGCTTTCAGAAATAGACGGTAAAAACTATTTTGAGGAACCATATGAAATCAATGGAAAAAAATGTGAGTTTCTGAGTGTATACATTGATCAGATTAAGGAGATTGAAAGACCGGATTGGATGGAGCCAAGTGAAAAGGCCCATTTTATCAGAAAGAGTCGTAACTCTGTACATGCCAAGGTGTGCTTAAGGGAGGAAATAGGAATAAACGAAGAAACCTGTACTAAGGTAATAACTTATCTGAAAGACATTATAGATACTCGCCTTGAGAAAAGGAAGGCTGAACTGGGATTATAGTGTATATGTAAATGAGCCAAGAGACTTGTTCTCCTGGCTCATGTTTTTTTAGAAACTATCAAGGAATGAGAGAGCCGCATCAAAGGCGGCCTCTTCTGTTTTTGTATCCTCTTTTGGAGAGGTATCGGTATTTGAGGAAGATAGCGTAAGCTTTCCGGAAAGCCTTTCTGCTATAAGGTCTGCCAACTTCTCAGCATCATTTGATGCCGGGTCTTCATTTATAAGGCGGCGAACCGCTTCAATCACCATGTGGCTTTCGGAGCGGTAGCCGTATTTCTTATAGTCTGTAATGGCATCGTATACAGCAAGATCTGAAAGATTGTCCTGAAAACGAACGGTCTTCCTTTTGACGTTCATTACCTGCCTCCCATCTTATGACGGATAAGTTCCTCATATCCTTTGGCATTGATAGATACATCATCAAGGATGAGGGCATTTTTCTTATCTGCATCGGAGAGGAAGTGCTTCATGATGGTTGCGCCGCCTCCGATAAAGATAAACTGGGTAAGGTCAGAGTTAAAGTTTAATGCTCTGATTTGATCCATGAGGTTTGTAGCATAGGATGTAAGACCTGTCTTTATGATATCAAGGTAGTCAGAAGGGATATCGCTTGTCCCGTAGATCATGACTTCCTTGATGGTGGTTTCATCAGCTTCCTGCCCGAGGTTCTGGCGAAGTGCTTCGTTGATATCATTCATGCAGGTGATAGTTCCAAGTGGAAGGGACTTACATCTTGTCTGATCAGGGATAAATTCTGTCAAAGGCAGAATATCCACTGTCCAAGAGCCGATATCAATGACAAGGGCTGATTTGTGGAAGTCCTTCATGAAAGAGACAATTCCGGCATAACCTTGTGGAAATACATCAACGGAAAGAAGTGTCACCGAGTACTGCACATCCTCATATTTGAAGATAAGGCGGCGGTTTTTGGTGTAGTATTCCACAAAGTCTTTTTTCTCTGCACCCATACGGGTAAGAGGAACGCCTACACCAAGATGTACATCTGCAACAGTGGTGCCGGTCTTTTTAAGTTCCTCAGCGATAGCTGCCATTGTAAGGACTCTCATGTTTTCATCCTCGGTCTTTGATTTCTGGACGGATACTTTTCCGTTCCCGATAGCATAAAAGCCCTCTGTTGTTTCGATTACCCTTGTAGCAAGGGGTGGTTTTCCGGGGAGCTTCTTTACTCCTGAAGAAAAACAGTTGTGTGATGTCTTGGTATTTCCGTATCCTACATCTACTCCGATTACATATGCTGCCATAGTTTAAAATCCTCCTTGTAAATTAAAGTTTTTCAATAAGTGCAAAATCAACATCGTTTTGTTTCTCGTCCTGAAGCCTTTTAAGAGCAAAGGCAAGCTGGCTTTTTTCCATGCGCAGGCGGTCAATCTCTTCTTTTTGGAGCCTTACGGTTTCTTTAAGGGCTTCATTTAAGGTTTTATCCCTTCTGGAAGTAAGGACCTTTCCCTCCTGGGACTTTAGCGCCTTCATAAGCTCAGCGTTTACCTGCTCGTTTTTATAAAAGAATGAGCGGGAGAGCCCTGTTAATTTGGTCAGTTCCACGATAGAGATATGTTCGTTTGCCTTAACCATGCGACGAATCGTATCAATCGCAAGGATCTTTTTTCCTTCGCTTACTTTCCTGTTGGAAAGAAGCATGTTGTTGTAGTTGTTCATTATTCCATCCATCCTTTCTTGAATTTCTTTATCTTTTCGTTACGTGCATCAATTACCGGCTTCGTATTTTCTGCAAGTACCTTCGGGCTCATTTGCCTGTAATATGCCACGCTGCTTATGGACTTATGCCCAAGAAGTGCTGCTATTGTGGCATCATCATTTAAGAGGTCACAGAGCTTTTTGCCATAGGTGTGCCTGAAAAGGTGTGTGCTCGGAGTTAAGGGATTTCCGTTAGAATCCCGAAGATCAAGCGTATTTATCATGGAAGAGAGCCTATATCGAAGCGTTGTATACTTCATGGGCTTTGTAGGATCCTTATCTGATACAAAGATGTATTCGCAAGATCCATATTTTTCTGTAGTTTCTTCAATGCAGGCACGAAATAGGGCGGCAAGTTCAGCATTTAATTTCTTGTTGTAGCCATTCCCGGTCTTTGACTGAGAGATCCTTACATAGGGGTCATCACCAAGAAAGACATCCTCTATTTTTATTGTCATGGTATCTGAGATGCGAAGCCCTAAAAGCTCATGTATCAAAAGAAGCCTTGCAGTCTGCTTATCAAGGAGCTTGTATCCAAGGTGAAGAGCCTTTATGTCTTCATCTGAGTAACTTTTATAGATTGTGCGCTTATGCTTTTGAAAGTCACTCTTTAAAAAGATTCCCCGAAGATTGTCGTATCCAAGGAGCTTTCCAATGATGTTAAGGAGGCTCTTTAGGTTACTAAGCTCGCCTCGATAGTCTTTTCTTCTGTCACATTCGAGATAGAGGTAGGATAGGTATTCTTCCAGAAGAGCTCTGTTAAAGTCCTTAAGCGTCTGTATATCCGGGTAGTTTTTATCCAAAAACTCCGATAGGTTATTTATGGCTCCAACTTCTTGTATCACTGTCCTTACGGCTAGGCGCTTTAAGTGGTAGAGAGCCCCTTCCTTAACTTCATGCTTAATCTCATCCTGCCTTATCTTTGTAAAATTTACCCTTGTGTCACAGCCGATTGGAGAAGCTCTAAGCATAAAGGGCATTGATTCTAACCTCCAGATATCCCTATCCTTATCAAAATCTTTTGGGTCATCCGGTAAAAAGTAGTCATAAACTGTGCGAAGGTATAAAAGATCAGGGTGCCTTTGCGAGCCTTGAAGTTTTCGGTCACGCTTTTTCTTATTTGTAACAAGCGGCTTTCCCTGCTTTATCAGGTATTTTTTCAGCTCCTTTTCCATGTTATTAAAAGGTATGTCTGTGATACTTTGAAGGTCGGGATAGGCATCGCTTATAAAACGGGCAAAATTGTGGAAGTGAGTTGCTTCACTTCGAAGGGATGAATAGGAAAGAGAGCTTGCCCTGTCAAAGATGAATGCAGCAAAGGCCTGTCTTAGGGATTCATTTGGCATCCTTGATAAGTCAAATGATGAGTCCGGTTCGTAGGTTGGTCTTAGCATTACATCAAGTGTTAAGTTCTGATAGCAGGGAAAATCCCTAAAGTATAGCTTCATGAAAGTTTATTCTCCTTAAAGTATTCGTCCTGCAAAAGGTCTATATGACCGGGCAGGTGGTCAATATATTGCTTTGTCATGTCATCCCTTGTATGACCAAGGAAGGCTCTTGTTGTTCCGATGGCAGCTCCCGACATATGAAGGTCTGTTGCGATGGTGTGTCGATAGTCATGGGATTTAAAGTTTATATCCCGTGTTTCCTCATACAGAAGGAGTTGTTTTTGCATCTGCTTTACAAAGGTAGCTGCCTGGTATGGCTTGTCCTTATCCTTGCAGGACGGGAAGATGTAGATGGATCCGGTTTCATCAGAAGCTATGTGCCTTTTTAAAAGCCTTGATACTTCTGAAGGAATCGGGATCTGTTTTTCTGAACGTAGCTTATACTGGTAAATGGAAAGCCAGTTGGTGTTTCCGTCAGAAAAGAGTGCATCCTTTTGTAGTGAACAGACTTCATTGATGCGAAGCCCTGTGGAATAAAGAGTTAAATACATAAGTCCAAGGGTTTCAGGGAAGTCTGAAAGCACTGTAAAGATCCTGTCTATGGTATCTTCCGGAACCGACCTGTCATGATGCAGATAAGCAGCCTTTTTGTAGAAGTAGTCAAAAGGAAAGGACGGCACAAGCAGGTTTTCTCTGACAGATAAAGCTGTAAGGAAAAAGGAGAGCATGGTAAGCGTCCTGTTATATGTTTCCGGTCTTACTTCCTTTTGGTCCTTGTATTCAATAAAGCTTTCAATGTCTGAATAGGACAGCTCTGAAAGCGTAGTATGCCGACTTTCTATAAATTTTATGAACTCCTTTGCTCCATAGTATTTTTCGTGTAAGGATTGCAGGGAGTATTTTGGGGATAATACAAGCAGGTATTTCATGTAGTGCTGAAAATAGGTGCGGTTATCTTCTGATATATCCCCGAAAGTAAAGCATTCAATTCCTCTTGTAGGATTCTTTCTGTCAGATAAGGTGAATCTTTCTAAAAACCAGCAGGTCGCAGAAAAGTCAGGCTTTTTGTCTGATAAAAACAGAAATCTCCTTGCCCGATAAAGAACCTGCGGAGCATTTTTAGAGATAGCATCCATGTTTGTATCAAGGTATTCATAGAAAGCCTTCTCTTCTGCTAAAGTTATCTGCTTTAAGTCCGGGATCTGATTTTTTACGCAAAAGTCATACAGATAGTAGAGCGGAGTTATAAAGTGCTGAACCATGTAGTGATTCTTGCGGTTTTCTATTTCAGACAGGTCTGATAAAAGAATCCGAAAGATCTGCTTTTTCATAAGGATGGGTGCAGGCAGGGAAAAGTCAAAGAATAAAAATTCCTTGCGTGCTGTGTAGTAGAACCTTTTTGCAACCTTTATGTCCGGATAGTAAACAAGGTAAAACAGCTTGTTTTCATAGGCTGGCTCTCTTACAAAGGTAATCTTTTCGATTTCAGATAAGACCATTCGGTCAAGGTATTTGATGTATTCGATTACCTTTGAAGGAACAGATAATTCAAGGTATTCCTCATATGCCTTTCTTGTATCAGCAGTAATCTCAGAAAGAGAAGTGATCCCAAGGGCATAAAGAAAAGTAAGTGCCTTTCTTCCAATAGCGTTTTTGGCATAGGAAAGAGAAGTAAAAGGATGTCCTGAGCTTTTAAGGTAAGCAAAGCAGATAGTTTCAAGGTCTCCCTTGTAGGCTGAAAACTGCTTTGGCGAGAAAGCAAATTCTCGGCGCGAGTGGGATATAAATGCCTTTAGGGTATCTACGGATATTTCTGAAAGAGAAGAAATTCCGCGTGAGGACAAAAAGTCATATAGGAAATCAACCCGCTTTCCAAGAATAGAAGGCGAGAGTATGAGCTCTTCATATAGACTATTTTCACTTTTTAAAACTCTTAAAGCAGCCATACTGCCTCCTTTCCCGTAAATACGTATTTTTATCCATTTTCCTCTTAGGTGCCAAACCCCCCTTTTTAGGAGCCTTGTCAAGAAGCGAAGATAGCGTGCGTAAGGCTTTACAAGGCAAATAAAAAGGTTAAGATTGGCTTAGAGGAAATCTGATACATTAACGCCTGATGCGTTATTTTTCAGGTAGATGTCCTGAGCATCCTCAATTTCACGCGGTGTTACATGCAGGTAATTTTCAGTTGTTGCAATATTTTTGTGTCCTAAAGCCTTTGAGATTTCGACGATTGGCCAGTTGGCTTTGCGTCTTTCATCAGCAAAGTAGTGGCGGAGCATGTGGTTTGTGACTTTGACACCGCATTTCTTTCCGATATTTTCCAGGGTCGAATAAAAGGTATTGGCAGTAAGGGGCTTACCCCTTGTAGCTCCATGAAGGACGATAAATAGATAGTCCGTCTTTTCAAAAAGTTCAGCATTCTCAGATAAATAGACATTTATCAGGGAAAACGTGGCATCTGATATCTTCATGAACCTTTCCTCTGCATTCTTGGCAAAGGCTCTGTTGGCGTTTGCATCACGGTATCTTACAAAGATTCTTTTCATTTCAAAATCAATGTCTTCCGTATATTTGATTCCAAGAGCCTCACCGATTCGAAGCCCGGTTTCTTCCATGATCATGATCAGGAGCTTGTCTCTGTTGCAGGTGCAGGCAGAGAGGATTTTCTGAATGTCTTCCTTTGTAGCAATCCGGGCGTTATGTTCGTTTTTCTTTAAGTACCCGTCATAGGTAAGAAAGGAAGAGCTTACCGCAGTTCCGACCGGTGTAACGTATGAGAAGTTTCTGTCATCAAGGACGGATAGGTACGGAAGCTCTCCATTTCTGTGAAGGAATGAATATAGCCCGAATACTGCCTGCAGGTATGAGTTTGCCGTATTATTCTTTACTTCCTTGTAGGAACCGGTGTGAGCTCCGGATTTTACATACATAAGGAACTCATAAAAGTGCTCCGACTGGTCTGCAAACTTCATGGAAGCTACAGAAGAGAGCGTCAAGTCTCTATCTGCTAAGAAATCCATATAAAAGGGAAGAATCCCTGCAATCCTGATCACAGTGTTTGCAGCTCTGTTTTGCATGACCTTGTGTTTTAGGTATTTGGTGCACTGGGGTTCTATCTGTCCTGTTTCGGTATTTTTTACGTAGTAGTAGGTCCGTCTGCCTTTTTTGACAGAGCCGGAAGTATATTTCATAGACTCGCTTCCTCCTTTCATAAGGTATGTGGGACATAAAACACGTAATCCGAAACAGGAAATACAAATTTTATGTAAAAATGTATAAGTCGCAATAAAACTTAATTGCAAACACATGAAATATGTTCTATGCAATAATAAAACACATAGAACACAGTATGTCAAGAGAAAAATATGTTTTATAACAAAATAAAACTCAAATAGAACTTAAATAAATGTGTAAACTGATGCTTATAGAACATAAAAAACTGGAAAAACAGTGTGTTTTATGTTAGAATAAACGCTGTACTATTGTACTTATTTTTAAGAGGAATATTTGATGCGTAGAAAAGAACTGACAGATTTTCCATTTGATAAAGAAGTTTTTAAAGAAGTGATCATAAAGGCAAGGGGCGATAGGAGCCAGGCTGAGTTTTGTCAGGATACCGGGCTTTCATATGCCTACCTTAATAAGTACGCTAACGGAAAGCTTTCAGATGCTCCGACTATCGGAACCATTAAGAAGATTGCGGTAGCTACAAAGACTGTAAGCTATGAAGAGCTTCTTACTGCCGCAGGATATGATGCTGAAAAGTATAAGGATGATAGACCAGTTGGCGCAGCAAGGAAGGATTTCTTCCATCCTGTATTTCTTGGAATGGCAAACAGCAGCTATGATTGGAAAATCGAGTCCAAGGGATATAAGGATAACGAGCCTTTTGAGATCATCATAGAAAGAAATGAAGTAAATAAGTGGTTCTTTGTGCCTGTAACAAAAGCGGATATCACAAAGGATGAGATCCAGAGCATCATCATGAACCAGCCAAAGTTCACACCCGGTAGTAAGGTAAGTTTTGTAACAGATGATGCAGGTATCTTCGAAACATTAAAGGCTATCGAGCTTCCGCTAATCTCCCTGTACATATCTGTAG